>NZ_JBFSUV010000073.1:0-13402 GCF_041467515.1 Vibrio sp. 10N.247.311.12 | reverse complement strand
TACGGTGGTGTGAGAGGACGGAGGCCGTGAGGCCTCCTCCTACTCGATTGTCTGTGAGTAAGTGGCTAGACTAAGTCAGTTCATGACGAATGGATTAGCCGTGTGGCCAGCTTTGCGGCATCACAAACCAGAATTGACCAGACTTGGTTTGCCCATGAACGAAGCGATCACCAAATTCGGCGATGGGTTCACCGCTGAAATCATCCGTCCCTGCTGCCCATTGCTCTTTGGTGAGTGGATACAGTGGTTCACTGATTAAATGAGCCTGATCTTGATAGCACCAAAAGCCGTTTACTTGGCTTGAATTAATGTCATAGCCCAAGCATTTTGTCGGTATGTTTTGCTCTAAGAAAGGGTTGGTATATAGACGACCTTGCATCAGTAAGTGTTTTGAGTCGACATCGATTTCTGGATATTGCTCAACAAAGGCGGCAGAAGAGGACATTTCGAGTTGGTGGCTGAGCATCCTGTCGAGTTTCTTATCCAATTGGTCGTGAGAGTTGGGTCCAAACCATGTTTGTTCGTGGAGCAGATAAAACTTAATCGCCACTTCCCAATGTTCCAGCTTTTGGCTGCTCTCCTCTTTAAGAATAAAGTCGATTGCACCGAGAGTTCTGCCTTCCACATTGATCTGAATCTCGTCGTGCTTTATCGAGTAATTCGGTGAGGCAGCGATCACTTGCTCGCATAGATATTGGTAGAGGAAACCTAATCTAGGATTACCCTCATAAGTATGTGATGAGTCGATGGCATGGTTGCTAGAGAATGCACTGAGATCCGAAACCGGTGGCTTGATTTCTAGTAATGGCGGTGAGTCGATGACCCATTGGTAAAAACGTTGCAGTGCTGTCATCTCTTCCTCATAAACTCATCGTGGGGCTTTCGACATTCTACCCGTAAATTGATATAACGACGTTATTATAAAGGTAAGCTGGAAAGAAAAATGATTAACTTACAATTAGAAAAGCTACTTAACGAAAAACTGCAGCCACAGCAGATTAAAGATTACTGTCCTAATGGTCTTCAAGTTGAAGGCGCGACAGAAGTGAAGCGAATCGTTACTGGTGTAACAGCTTCTCAAGCCTTGATTGATAAAGCGGTAGAACTGAACGCAGACGCTTTGTTAGTCCATCACGGCTTTTTCTGGAAAGGCGAGTCAGAAGCGATTCGTGGCATGAAGGGCAAGCGTATTCGTACCCTAATTAAAAATGACATCAACCTTTTAGGTTATCACTTGCCGCTTGATATCCACCCTGAACTTGGCAACAACGCAAAATTGGCAGAGTTACTTGAGATAGAAGTTGAAGGCGGCTTGGAAGGGCACCCACAATCGGTTGCTATGTTTGGTAAATTAAAAGCGCCAATGACAGGTACTGAATTTGCAGCAAAAATCGATCAAGTGCTAAATCGCAAACCACTGCATATCGCTCCAGAAAATCAAGACAAAATGATAACGACCGTCGGTTGGTGTACTGGTGGTGGTCAAGACTACATTGAGCTAGCGGCTTCTCAAGGCATTGATGCTTTTATTTCTGGTGAAATTTCTGAGCGCACAACTTACTCGGCCCGCGAGCAAGACATCCATTATTTTGCTGCAGGTCACCATGCGACAGAACGCTACGGCGTGAAGGCACTAGGTGAGTGGTTAGCAAAAGAGCACTGCTTGGATGTTGAGTTTATCGATATCGATAACCCAGTTTAAGAGCAGATGCGAGATAAGGAGTACGAGTCGAGTGTATGCGTCGTTCTCTAGAATTGAGCAGGTAACCTGTATAGTTTATCTGCTCGCTTAAGGAGATCCCCAACTCATTCGTCCCTCGTTCTTGGGGATGACGATATTATTTTATTCGTTCACTTCGCATTCTTGAGGATGACGGGGTTGAGAGCGTACAAAAGAAAAGGGGTTGATGTTCTCACATCAACCCCTTTTAACATTATGATTTATAGCAACTATTCACGTTCGTGAAGTGCTTTAAAGTCACGTTGTTCTTCACCAGTATATAGCTGACGAGGACGACCGATACGGTTCGTCGGATCGCTGTGCATTTCGTTCCAGTGAGCAATCCAACCGATGGTACGAGACATCGCGAAGATTACTGTAAACATAGATACTGGAATACCGATTGCTTTCAGAATGATACCTGAGTAGAAATCTACGTTCGGGTATAGCTTCTTAGAAACAAAGTACTCATCAGAAAGAGCGATACGCTCAAGTTCCATCGCTACGTCTAGTAGTGGATCTTGGATGTTTAGCTCTTTAAGCACTTCGTGACACGCTTCGCGCATTACTGTTGCACGTGGGTCGTAGTTCTTGTAAACACGGTGACCGAAGCCCATCAAACGGAATGGGTCATCTTTGTCTTTTGCTTTCGCAACGTATTCTTCAATGTTATCTACGCTACCGATCTCTTCAAGCATGCGCAGACAAGCTTCGTTTGCACCGCCGTGAGCTGGGCCCCAAAGTGATGCGATACCTGCTGCGATACACGCAAACGGGTTAGCACCAGATGAACCAGCAAGACGCACTGTAGACGTAGAAGCGTTCTGTTCGTGGTCAGCATGTAGAGTGAAAATCTTATCCATTGCACGAGCAACGATAGGGTTCACTTCATACTCTTCACATGGGTTTGCAAACATCATGTGTAAGAAGTTTTCTGCGTAGCCTAGGTCGTTACGTGGGTAGATAAACGGCTGACCGATTGAATATTTGTAACACATTGCAGCCAGTGTTGGCATTTTTGAAATCAGGCGGTATGCCGCAATTTCACGGTGTGTATCGTTGTTGACATCAAGTGAGTCGTGGTAGAACGCCGCTAGAGCGCCTACAACACCACACATTACAGCCATAGGGTGAGCGTCACGACGGAAGCCGTGGAAGAAACTAGCGATTTGCTCGTGCACCATAGTGTGACGTGTCACGGTAGTCTTGAACTTTTCGTACTCAGCTCGAGATGGGGCTTCACCGTAAAGAAGTATGTAACATACTTCTAAGTAATCAGCGTTATTGGCAAGTTGGTCGATTGGATAACCACGATGTAAAAGAATGCCTTTTCCACCGTCAATAAAAGTGATTTGAGACTCACAGGATGCAGTGGCAAGAAAACCAGGGTCAAAAGTGAAAAAACCATTAGAACCTAGTGTACGAACATCGATCACTGGAGTACCAAGTACACCTTCTGTAATCGGCAGCTCGATTGGCGCTTGACCTTCAATGTGAAGGGTAGCTTTCTTATCCGCCATAACAATCTCCTTTGTTTATTATTTAATCCGTCCAGGATGTTTATGTGCCATTTTTTTACTGGTCTTACGTGGGAAAGTCAATTTTTCTGAAGCTTTGTGTGCACTTGTTAGTGTTTTTTACATTAAATTCGTTAAAAATCTGGTCTGTGTAGCATTATTTGTTACATCAATTGTATTAGAATGTTGCCAGTCGTATAGTGACGCTGAAAAGTTTGGTTAAAACCTTATAAATGCAAGGCTAAGAAGAAATGTGAGGTGTCTTTCTTAATCGAGCAGTTAACAATTATTTTACAATTATCTAAGGCTCAACTTCAGTTATTTGTTAAGTTAATGTTAAATTTTGAAGGTTTACAATCAAATTTTGTCCATAACAATATCATAAGGTTATTTAATGACCATAATGCTCAATGGAGCTGAGTGAGCAAGCCCGTGAAAGAAAGAAAGACAAGACCTGTTAATTTAGATTTACAGACCATCCACTTTCCAATCACAGCAATAGCTTCCATCCTACACCGTGTGTCTGGGGTGATAACTTTTGTCGCGATTGGAATTTTGCTTTGGTTACTATCCATTTCCCTCTCATCCCCAGTAGGCTTTGCCGAAGCTAGCGACATTGTCGATGGTTTCTTCGTGAAGTTTATTCTGTGGGGCATTTTAACCGCTTTGGCTTACCACATTGCTGGTGGTATTCGTCACCTTCTTATGGACCTTGGTCACTTTGAAGAGCTGGAATCTGGCGCGAAGAGCGCTAAGGTTGCATTCGCAGCAACAGCGGTATTGTCTCTACTAGCGGGGATCTTAGTATGGTAAACAACGTTTCTACTTTTGGTCGTAATGGTGTCCACGATTATCTATTGATTCGTGCTACTGCCATCATTATGACGCTTTACACTATCTACCTAGTTAGCTTTTGTGCTTTCTCTGGTGATATCTCTTACGCATCTTGGACGCAATTCTTTGGTGGAACCTTCACTAAAGTCTTCACCATGTTAGCGCTTACTTCTGTTTTGGTTCACGCGTGGATCGGCCTATGGCAAGTACTAACTGACTACATCAAATGCGCAAAACTGCGTGTTGGTCTTCAAGTCGGTGTTGTTGCAGTTCTTCTTGGATATTTCTTCTCTGGTCTGTTTATTTTGTGGGGTGCGTAAGTGACTATTCCTGTTCGTGAGTTTGATGCCGTAGTGATCGGCGCTGGTGGTGCAGGTATGCGTGCCGCACTGCAAATTTCTGAGCAAGGCCTTTCTTGTGCATTGCTTTCTAAAGTTTTCCCTACTCGTTCTCATACGGTTTCAGCGCAAGGCGGCATCACTGTTGCTCTTGGTAACGCGCATGAAGACCATTGGGAACAACATATGTATGACACAGTAAAAGGTTCTGATTACATCGGTGACCAAGACGCTATCGAATACATGTGTAAAAACGGTCCTGAGTCGGTAATCGAACTCGAAAAAATGGGCCTGCCTTTCTCTCGTTTTGAGAACGGTACTATTTACCAGCGTCCTTTCGGTGGTCAATCTAAAAACTTTGGTGGTGAGCAAGCGGCTCGTACCGCAGCTGCAGCCGACCGTACTGGTCACGCACTGCTTCATACGCTTTACCAACAAAACATTAAACACAAAACGACGGTTTTCTCTGAGTGGTATGCACTGGATCTTGTTAAAAACGAAGATGGTGCAATTTTAGGTACTACCGCGCTTTGTATGGAAACGGGCGAGGTTTGCTACTTCAAAGCGAAGGCAACAATCCTTGCGACTGGTGGTGCTGGTCGTATCTACGCATCAACAACCAATGCACACATTAACACTGGTGACGGTGTTGGTATGGCGATTCGTGCTGGCGTTCCTATGCAAGACATCGAAATGTGGCAGTTCCACCCGACGGGTATCGCTGGTGCAGGTGTATTGGTAACGGAAGGTTGTCGTGGTGAAGGTGGTTACCTTCTCAATAAAGACGGCGAACGCTTCATGGAACGTTACGCACCAAACGCTAAAGACTTAGCGGGTCGTGATGTTGTTGCTCGTTCAATGATGGTTGAAATTCGTGAAGGTCGCGGTTGCGATGGCCCTTGGGGTCCACACATCAAGCTTAAGCTTGATCATCTAGGTAAAGAGACGCTTGAATCTCGTCTTCCTGGTGTATGTGAACTTTCTCGTACCTTTGCTCACGTTGATCCAGTGAAAGAGCCAATCCCAGTAATCCCTACATGTCACTACATGATGGGTGGTGTTCCAACACAAGTTTCTGGTCAAGCTATTAAGCAAACCGAAGACGGCAACGATGTTGAAATCCAAGGTCTCTTTGCTTGTGGTGAAATCGCATCAGTATCAGTACATGGTGCCAACCGTCTAGGTGGTAACTCACTGCTTGATTTAGTGGTATTTGGTCGTGCGACAGGTCTACACCTAGGTGAGACACTGAAGAAGCAAGACGAAGCGAAACCTGCAACTGAAGCTGACATTGAGCGTTCACTAGAGCGTTACAACCGTTGGGAAAACAGCACAGACGGCGAAGATCCAGCGCAAATCCGTAAAGATCTTCAGCAATGTATGCAGAACAACTTCTCAGTATTCCGTGAAGGCAAAGCAATGGCTGAAGGCCTAGAAGAGCTAAAAGCGATTCGCGAGCGTCTGAAAAATGCACACCTATCTGATAAGTCTACAGAGTTCAACACTCAACGTATCGAGTGTCTAGAGCTTGAAAACTTGATGGAAACGGCATTCGCAACGGCTGTTGCTGCAAATTTCCGTACAGAGAGCCGTGGCGCACACGCTCGATTCGATTTCCCTGACCGTGATGATGAGCAATGGCTATGCCACTCACTTTACAACCCAGAGTCAGAGAGCATGACTAAGCGTGGTGTAAACATGGAACCTATCCATCGTGAAGCGTTCCCACCAAAAGCACGTACGTACTAAGGAGATATGACCATGAAACTGAATTTCTCTTTATATCGTTACAATCCAGATGTCGACCAGAAACCTTATATGAAGGAATACACTCTAGAAGTGGATGAAGGTTCAGACATGATGCTTTTGGATGCGCTTATTCTGTTGAAAGAGCAAGATCCAACAATCTCATTCCGTCGCTCATGCCGTGAAGGTGTATGTGGCTCGGATGGTTTGAACATGAACGGTAAAAATGGCCTAGCGTGTATCACGCCATTGTCTGCGCTTTCGGGCCAAGACAAGATTGTGATTCGCCCACTGCCTGGCTTACCCGTTGTTCGTGACCTGATTGTAGACATGACTCAGTTCTACGATAACTACGAAAAAGTGAAGCCATTCTTAGTGTCTGATGGCAATGTGCCACCGGCTCGTGAAAACTTACAAAGCCCTGATGAGCGTGCTCATTTAGATGGATTGTACGAATGTATCATGTGTGCATGTTGTACAACGTCATGCCCATCATTCTGGTGGAACCCTGACAAATTCATCGGACCAGCAGGCCTGCTTGCAGCGTACCGTTGGCTAATTGATAGCCGAGATACAGCGACAGACGAACGTTTGTCCGATCTTGATGATGCATTTAGCGTTTTTCGTTGCCATGGCATCATGAATTGTGTAAGTGTTTGTCCTAAGGGATTAAATCCGACGAAAGCGATTGGTCACATCAAGACCATGCTAGTGAATCGTTCGGTTTAAGTTATATAAAAATTGCCGCCCTAGAAGTTTTGGGGCGGCCTTTTAATAGCTCGGCATAGACCGCAGCAAACGTGAAAACTACTGGTTAAGGGAAAATATGCACAACGGCGTGATGAAGGCATGGCTCGAGTCTTCACACTTGGCTGGCGCCAATGCAACGTACGTAGAAGAACTCTATGAACTGTATCTAAGTGACCCAGATTCGGTAAGTGACGAATGGAGAAGTGTTTTTGAAGAACTGCCTGTGCAAGCTTCAGAGACAGTGGAACAACCACACTCTCGTGTTCGTGAATACTTCCGTCGACTCGCTCAAGAAACAAAGCATTACAGTGTCCAAGTTAGTGATCCAGATGTCGATGCGAAACAAGTAAAGGTTCTGCAACTTATTAATGCCTATCGATTCCGAGGGCATCAAGCAGCAAATCTAGACCCCCTAGGTTTATGGAAAAGAGCGACAGTTGATGAACTGGACCCTTCTTTCCACACTCTTACCGAAGATGACCTCAATGAGACGTTCAACGTCGGCTCTTACGCCATTGGCCAAGAGACGATGGTGCTTAAAGATCTCTACAAATCTCTAAAGCAAACGTATTGTGGCTCTATTGGTGCTGAATACATGCACATGACAAATACAGAGCAAAAGCGTTGGATCCAACAACGTTTAGAGTCTGTATCTGGTCAACCCTCTTTCAACAAAGAAGAAAAGCAAGCTTTCCTAGAAGAGCTAACTGCTGCTGAAGGTCTTGAGCGCTATCTTGGTGCGAAATTCCCAGGCGCAAAACGCTTCTCGTTGGAAGGTGGTGATGCTCTTATCCCAATGACGAAAGAAATTATTCGTCATGCTGGCGGACAAGGCATGCGTGAAGTTGTTGTTGGTATGGCTCACCGTGGTCGTCTAAACATGTTGGTCAACGTGCTTGGTAAAAAGCCACAAGACCTGTTTGACGAGTTTGCGGGCAAGCACGATGACACGTGGGGTACTGGTGATGTGAAATACCACCAAGGCTTCTCTGCGGACTTCGCAACGCCAGGCGGCAACGTTCACTTAGCACTAGCATTTAACCCATCTCACTTAGAAATCGTAAACCCGGTAGTTATCGGTTCAGTACGTGCACGTCAAGATCGCCTTGGTGATAATGATGGTAGCCGTGTACTTCCAATTACTATCCACGGTGACTCAGCTATCGCTGGTCAGGGTGTAGTACAAGAGACTTTTAACATGTCTCAAGCTCGTGGTTTCTGTGTAGGTGGTACGGTTCGTATCGTTGTAAACAACCAAGTTGGTTTTACAACGTCTAACCCTCGCGATACACGCTCTACGATGTACTGTACCGATATCGCGAAGATGGTTCAGGCTCCGATTTTCCACGTTAACTCTGATGATCCGGAAGCGGTTGCGTTTGTTGCGCGTCTTGCATTGGATTACCGTAATACGTTTAAGCGTGATGTTGTTATTGATTTGGTTTGTTACCGTCGCCACGGTCACAATGAAGCCGATGAGCCGAATGCAACACAGCCTTTGATGTACCAAAAAATCAAGAAGCACCCAACACCACGTAAGCTTTACGCTGACGTGCTAATGGAGCGCGGTGAGTTTGGTATTGATACAGCAACTCAGCTAGTTAACGAATATCGTGATGCACTTGATCACGGTGAAGTTGTGGTTAAAGAGTGGCGTCCAATGGCACTTCACTCAGTAGACTGGTCTCCTTACCTAGGTCACGACTGGAACATCGAGTGGGATAACAAGATTGATATCGAGCGCCTGAAAGAGCTTGGTACCAAACTTTGTCAATACCCGGACAGCCACAAGCTGCAAAGCCGAGTAAATAAACTGTACAACGATCGTACTGCCATGGTGAATGGTGAGAAACAAGTCGATTGGGGTATGGCTGAAACTCTGGCATACGCAACACTTGTTGACGACGGTAAGCGTATTCGTATCTCAGGCCAAGATTCAGGTCGTGGTACGTTCTTCCACCGTCACTCAGTACTGCACAATCAATCAGATGCAAGCACGTATGTTCCTCTTGCGAACATTCATGATAAACAAGGGCCATTCCAAGTGTTTGACTCTGTGTTATCTGAAGAAGCGGTACTCGCATTTGAGTATGGTTACGCGACAGCAGAGCCAAGCGGTCTAACCCTTTGGGAAGCTCAATTTGGTGACTTCGCAAACGGTGCACAAGTTGTTATCGACCAATTCATTTCATCAGGTGAGCAAAAGTGGGCACGTCTATGTGGTCTAACTATGCTGCTTCCTCACGGTTATGAAGGCCAAGGCCCGGAGCACTCTTCTGCACGTCTTGAGCGTTACCTTCAGTTATGTGCTGAACAAAACATGCAGGTTGTTGTTCCTTCAACACCAGCTCAGGTTTACCACATGATTCGCCGTCAGGTTGTTCGACCAATGCGTCGTCCACTGATTGTAATGTCACCTAAGTCATTGCTTCGTCACCCTCTGTGTACTTCTTCTCTTGAA
The DNA here is from genome assembly GCF_041467515.1 of Vibrio sp. 10N.247.311.12. NCBI lineage: Bacteria > Pseudomonadati > Pseudomonadota > Gammaproteobacteria > Vibrionales > Vibrionaceae > Vibrio > Vibrio sp. 10N.247.311.12. The sequence goes on along the minus strand of NZ_JBFSUV010000073.1, from coordinate 4,036 downwards.
GATTTGGCAGAAGGCACGTTCCAACCAGCTATCGCAGAAATTGATGACCTGGCGCCTGAGAACGTAAAACGCGTCGTGTTCTGTTCAGGTAAGGTTTACTTTGACCTGCTTGACCAAAGACGTAAGAACGAGCAAGACGATGTCGCTATTGTACGTATTGAGCAACTTTACCCGTTCCCTTATGAGGATGTGAGAGCTGCCATCGCACAATACACAAATGTAGTCGATTACGTTTGGTGTCAAGAAGAGCCACAAAACCAAGGTGCTTGGTACAGTAGCCAACATAATTTCCGAGCTGCTATCCCAGTAGGTGCTGATATTCAATACGCAGGTCGTCCTGCATCAGCATCACCAGCTGTTGGCTATATGTCAGTACACTTGAAACAACAAAAAGCGTTAGTTGACGACGCTTTGACCCTACTTAAGAACTAGAAGTAAAAGGAAAATACGCACATGACAATTGAAATTCTGGTTCCAGATTTACCTGAATCTGTGGCTGATGCAACAGTTGCTACTTGGCACAAAAAACCGGGCGAAGCGGTTGCACGTGATGAAGTCATTGTAGATATCGAAACAGATAAAGTAGTTCTAGAAGTACCGGCTCCTGAAGCGGGTGTTCTGGAAGCTATCATCGAAGAAGAGGGTGCTACGGTACTTTCTAAGCAGCTTCTGGCTAAAATCAAGCCGGGTGCTGTCGCTGGTGAACCAACGAAAGACACCACTGAAGATACAGAAGCATCTCCTGATAAGCGCCATAAAGCTGCGCTAACAGAAGAGAACAACGACGCGCTAAGCCCAGCTGTTCGTCGCCTGCTTGCTGAGCACAACCTACAACCAGCTGACGTTAAAGGCACTGGTGTTGGTGGTCGTATTACTCGTGAAGACATCGACGCACACCTAGCAGCAGCGAAAGCGGCTCCGGCAGCAGCATCTGCACCAGCAGTTGAAGCGCCAGCAGCGGCTCGCAGCCAAAAACGCGTGCCTATGACTCGCCTACGTAAGACAGTTGCAAACCGTCTTCTAGAAGCGAAAAACAGCACAGCAATGCTGACTACTTTCAACGAAGTGAACATGAAGCCAATCATGGACCTTCGTAAGCAGTACAAAGACCAATTCGAGAAGCGTCACGACACGCGTCTTGGCTTCATGTCTTTCTACGTGAAAGCAGTAACAGAAGCGCTAAAACGTTTCCCAGAAGTGAACGCTTCTATTGATGGTACAGATATCGTTTACCACAACTACTTCGACATCAGCATGGCGGTATCTACGCCACGTGGTCTAGTGACTCCAGTACTCAAAGACTGTGACACACTAGGTTTCGCTGATATCGAAAAAGGCATCAAAGAGCTAGCAATCAAAGGTCGTGACGGCAAGCTAACGGTTGATGAACTGATGGGCGGCAACTTCACTATCACAAACGGTGGTGTATTTGGTTCTCTAATGTCTACGCCAATCATCAACCCGCCTCAAGCGGCAATTTTGGGTATGCACAAAATCCAAGACCGTCCAATGGCTGTTGATGGCAAGGTAGAGATTCTACCAATGATGTACCTAGCGCTTTCTTACGACCACCGTCTAATCGATGGCCGTGAATCAGTTGGCTTCCTAGTGACCATCAAAGAGCTTCTAGAAGATCCTGCACGTCTGCTATTAGACGTTTAGTATCGCTAAAACGTCTAGTTAACCCCGTTAGCTAGACGTAAAAAGTTTCAAAGGCTAGGCTGCTCAACGTCTGGCCTTCAATTGAACTGTAAAGCCATTAGAAAATGGACAGCAGTTGTTTTGAGAAGACCCTACAGACGTAACACAGGAAACTGTGTCGTTATGGAAATAATAATCCCTTAAGGGAAAATAAACGGAATATCAAAATGAATTTGCATGAATACCAAGCCAAACAGCTGTTTGCAGAATTCGGTTTGCCTGTACCAGAAGGTTTCGCATGTGATACTGCACAAGAAGCTTTCGAAGCTGCAGGTCGTATCAGTACAGCCAAGAAAGTCGTTAAGTGTCAAGTACACGCTGGTGGCCGCGGTAAAGCGGGCGGCGTAGAGCTACATGACACCAAAGAAGGCGTTAAAGAGTTTGCACAAAAGTGGCTAGGTAAAAACCTAGTGACTTACCAAACAGACGCTAATGGTCAGCCTGTAACTAAGATCCTAGTTGAAGAAGCATCAAACATTGCTAACGAACTTTACCTAGGTGCTGTTGTTGACCGCGCAACGCGTAAAATTGTATTCATGGCGTCAACTGAAGGCGGTGTGGACATTGAGAAAATCGCTGAAGAAACTCCAGAGTTGATTCACCAATCAGCGATCGATCCTCTAGTAGGCCCTCAAGCTTACCAAGGCCGTGAACTGGCGTTCAAACTTGGTCTAGTTGGCGATCAAATCAAACAGTTCGTTAAGATCTTCATGGGTCTTGGCCAAATGTTCTCTCAGTACGACCTAGCTCTACTAGAAATCAACCCGCTTGTAATTACTGGCGAAGGCAACCTGCTTTGTCTAGACGGCAAGATCAACATCGACTCAAACGCGATGTACCGTCAGCCTAAACTTCGTGAAATGCACGATCCATCTCAAGAAGATGAGCGCGAAGCACACGCAGCACAGTGGGAACTGAACTACGTAGCACTAGATGGCAACGTTGGCTGTATGGTTAACGGTGCAGGCCTTGCGATGGGTACGATGGATATCGTAAACCTACACGGCGGCAAGCCAGCAAACTTCCTTGATGTAGGCGGCGGCGCGACTAAAGAGCGTGTAGCTGAAGCATTCAAGATCATCCTTTCTGATGACAATGTTAAAGCAGTACTCGTAAACATTTTCGGTGGCATCGTTCGTTGTGACATGATCGCTGAAGGTATTATCGGTGCAGTTAAAGAAGTCGGCGTAACAGTTCCTGTAGTTGTTCGTCTAGAAGGTACAAACGCAGACCTAGGTCGCGAAGTACTTGCTAATTCTGATGTTGATATCATTGCAGCTGAATCTCTAACAGATGCTGCTCAGAAAGTTGTTGCTGCTGCGGAGGCTAAATAATGTCTGTATTAATTAACAAAGACACTAAAGTAATCTGTCAGGGTTTCACTGGCGGTCAAGGTACATTCCACTCAGACCAAGCTATCGCATACGGTACGCAAATGGTTGGTGGTGTTTCACCTGGTAAAGGTGGTCAAACTCACCTAGGCCTTCCAGTATTCAACACAGTACGTGAAGCGGTAGAAGTAACTGGCGCAACAGCAACAGTTATCTACGTACCAGCTCCTTTCTGTAAAGATGCAATCCTAGAAGCGATTGATGCAGGTATCGAACTGATCGTAACGATCACTGAAGGTATCCCTACAACAGATATGATCGACGTTAAAGTGAAGCTAGAAGAAACTGGCGTTCGCATGATCGGTCCTAACTGTCCAGGTCTTATCACTCCAGACGAGTGTAAGATTGGTATCATGCCTGGTCACATCCACAAGAAGGGTAAAGTAGGCATCGTATCTCGCAGCGGTACTCTGACGTACGAAGCAGTTAAGCAAACAACAGATGAAGGCTTTGGTCAGTCTACATGTGTTGGTATCGGTGGTGACCCTATCCCAGGTTCAAACTTCATTGATATCCTAAAACTTTTCCAAGAAGACCCAGAAACTGAAGCAATCGTAATGATTGGTGAAATCGGTGGTACTGCGGAAGAAGAAGCGGCTGAGTTCATCAAAGCAAACGTAACTAAGCCAGTTGTATCTTACATCGCTGGTGTTACTGCTCCTCCGGGCAAGCGTATGGGCCACGCAGGCGCAATCATCTCTGGCGGTAAAGGTACTGCTGAAGATAAATTCGCAGCACTAGAAGCAGCAGGCGTTAAGACTGTTAAGTCTCTTGCTGACATCGGTAAAGGCCTACGTGAAATCACGGGTTGGTAATCAGCTGGCTTTTATCGATTGAGATAGAAGTTAATTGAAACGATATTAAAAAGGCTTGGTCACTGACCAAGCCTTTTTTTATGGTGCGCCGAGCATGGCGTTGATCTAGGAGGTGAAAGTCCTCTACGG
>NZ_JBFSUV010000072.1:0-13457 GCF_041467515.1 Vibrio sp. 10N.247.311.12 | reverse complement strand
AGGTAATCAAAAACGATTGGAGCAAGCGATTAGCCAAGTGTTTAATTCTAGTATGATTAATAGTTTTGAAGGTGATAAATACGTCACTCAAGAGAAAGGGCATGGTCGTACAGAAACGCGTTTGAGTATGGTTGTTCACAATACAGATTTCTTAGGCTATATAGCGTTTGATTGGGCTGAACTCTCCACAATTGGTATGGTCGTTTCAATTCGTCAAGAAGGTGATAAGCCAGCAGAAACAATGCAAATCAAGCACTACATAAGCTCAGCAAAACTAACGGCTAAAGCTTTACTAGAGAGCACGTGAGCACATTGGAGCATTGAAAGTGTGCCGCAGGCACTGAAGTTAGCAGCATAAGGAGATGCTATGACTTAAGGCATAAGCTCAGGAAGAGATGGTGGTAGGCCCACCGAAGTCTGCTGTCGGAAGCTGGCTTCAAACCACTCCAAGTGGCTGTAGTTAAGAGCTATGGTCATGAGCGTTGGAGTCAAAGTGCGAACGAAAGTTCGGCAGGTACGATATAGAGAGACGAGTTAACCCGAACCCATGTGGACGCGTCGTAATCCAGAGATTGACATCAAAACCAAGGGCGTTTCTATCTCTTGGGATAAGTCTATGAGTAAACTCCGAATGCTGCATAGACGGTGTCCGGCGTATAGTGGGCGTGAATCTATATCAGGCTCTTTTTGGGAACTGCGGGAACCAGTCGTTGTGATGCCTAAGGAAGACATACAAGCCACTGAATTGGCGAGTATTAGAGTACCGATGCACAGCACTGGGACGGAGCTATCTGTAGTAGTGAGGAAACAGCTGTAATGGTTGTGGAGCGAAGGGGTAGCGTTAGGCCGTCGTTAAGTTCTGCCCAACTGACAATAAGTCAGGAGGAGGCAGAGGTTAAGACAAAACAATTCAACATTTCAAAATGGCAAGTAGTCAACGCATACAAGTTGGTGAAAGCAAATGCAGGCGCGGCAGGGGTTGATAATGAAACACTGGCCGAATTTGACAGGAACTTAAAAGGAAATCTCTATAAAATTTGGAACCGATTGGCATCGGGAACCTACTTCCCTCCGCCAGTACTGGCTGTAGCCATTCCAAAGAAAGCCGGAGGCGAGAGGATACTTGGTATACCAACCGTCAGTGACCGCATCGCACAGATGGTGGTCAAACTGACATTTGAACCCCAAGTAGAACCGCACTTCTTGCCAGATTCGTATGGATACAGACCAAAGAAATCGGCTCTAGATGCTATAGGTGTAACTCGAAGACGGTGTTGGGACTATGACTGGTGCCTTGAGTTCGATATTAGGGCATTGTTTGATAAAATACCGCACGACCTACTGATGAAAGCAGTCGATAAACACTGCACAGAAAAGTGGGTAAGGTTATATATCAAACGTTGGTTAACAGCACCGATGAAAATGCCAGATGGAGAGTTGAAAGCAAGGGATATGGGAACACCTCAAGGAGGGGTAATCAGTCCTGTTCTCGCCAATCTCTTTTTACATTATGTCTTCGATAAATGGTTACACAAGCATTACCGCGGTATACCTTGGTGTCGATATGCGGATGATGGGCTGGTTCATTGCAAAAGCAAAGAAGAAGCCGAACACATGCTAGAGGTACTGAGAGAGCGCTTTGCTGAGTGTGGTCTAGAGTTGCATCCAGAAAAGACCAAAATAGTTTACTGCAAAGACGGAAGCCGAAAAGGTAACCATGAACACACAAGCTTCGACTTTCTTGGATATACATTCAGGCGTCGATTAGTGAAGAATACCAAGCGAAACAGTATGTTTGTAAGCTTCACGCCAGCGGTGAGTAAGGTTGCTTTGAAAGCGATGAGGCGGAGAATTAAAACGCTGAAGGTACGAAGCCGAACAGATCTCAACATCGCACAGATATCAGGTTGGTTAAATCCAATGATAAATGGCTGGATTGGGTACTATGGTAAGTACTATCGGTCGTCGCTATACCCAGTGTTTAGACACATCAACAAAGCTCTGATTAGGTGGGCGAGACGCAAATACAAAAAACTTCGTCGCCATAAGACTCGAGCAACGCTGTTCTTGGAAAGGATAGCTAAGCAGAATCCGTGGTTGTTTGCCCATTGGAGGCATGGAATGAGAGGATCGTTTGCCTAATGGAAGCGGTATGAACTGAGAGGTTCACGTACCGTTTTGCGAGAGGCTGCAGGGGGAGTTCCTGCGGTCTACTCACCATCAGATGCACTGGCGATTAGACGTTGGTTTTAAAGAAGATGAATGTCGGATACGTCGAGAGCAAGCCGGTGAGAATTTAGCAGTTATAAGACATATAGCTTTAAATCTGCTGACGGAAGAAATCAGCTTCAAAGCAGGGATCAAAAGAAAGCAGAAAAAAGCGAACCGCAATAACGCTTACCTTTCGCAAGTCCTTGCAGGGCAAGGGGCTTCGTAATCTTGCCCTGAGGTCGAGCTTAGACAATGTCGGGTCGGCCTCAAGCAGTAACTCAAGCATCTCCTGCTGTGTTAAACCTCGCTCCTTTCTGGCTTGTTCTAAGAAGTGTGCAAACGTGAGTGGCATTCTTTGTCCTCGATAATCTCTATTATGGTAAGTATTGTTCGATTGCTTATGTAATTCAATCTTCTTTTATTAGAATTTAAACTATAGCTTATCGGGCAGGTTTTTATTATAGATGTAGATAAAACGAAGGTAGGTATTACTAGCTTTACTGTTGATGGTTTTATCGAATCGGCATTTTCGGCAAATGGAATTTTCAAATGCCCAATATTTCTTTTCCAGTGTTCCGCATAATTTATTTCGTCCTGTCACCGATGAGCGTTAACAAATTTAAACGCAGGAGCGGGATTACTAATTTATGAAATATTTAATCTTTAAAGGAAAGTAAAATGTTTAACTTCAAAAAAAGCGCACTAGCATCAGTTCTTCTTATGGGTATGGCAGTAAGTGCAGGTGCTAACGCATCTTCAAATGCTACTGTTATATGGAACGGCGTTGTTCCAACAACTAGCGCATCAGATGCACTTATCATCACTGGCCTAGGAGGTGATACAACAGCGCTTAACGGTACTATCACTCCAAGCTCAGACGGTGTGTTTGAATCAGATACTATCGTACTTGAGTCTCACTTAAATGATGGTGATGCTGTTACTCCTGTTGTTGGTGCATTAGCTTCAGCTAACTGGACTCTAGTTGATGCATCAGTAGCTTTTGACGGTGTGGCAAACCCATCTCAAGCTGTTGAGATTAATGTAAATGGTGCACCAGTAGCCGTTGGTGATGTTGTTTCTGGTGAAGAAACTATTTCAACTAAAGTTAAGCAGACTGCTGTATTACCTGAATCTGAAGTAGGTGGAACTACTGTTCAAGCATCAGTAACGGTTATGGCTGACCTTGTTTAATTTGTAGAAAATTCCCGATTCAAAGGCTCGTAGTAATTACGAGCCTTATTTCTCTACGATGGTAGTCAATATGAAAAAAGTTTTAATACTATTGGCTTTCATGAGTATGAATGCCAACGCCGATTTCAAAGTGCTTTACATTACTACGAGCCTCGATGTAGGCAAACTTTATACAAATTCAATTAATTCTGTTGAATTTATTCCGGCAGTTCTGGAGTTGACGTCAAATCAAGACAAAACAAAATTTGATGATGTTAATACCACATTAAGAATTGAAACAGATATACCTTTTGAGTCTTCGGATATTCCTTATATTTCAACGTTAACAAAAAATACGTCAATTTGTACGGACTACTCTGGAGTGAGCAATGTTCAGGATGATTTCGTTACATTAACGATTGACGGGAAAAGTTTGTCAGAGGGTGAATCCGTCTCTTTTTCAAATTTCAATTTAAATGATGGCGACAATAAGTATAGTGAGCATGACATTATATTAAGTTTTCAGTCATTTAAAGATATCATCACAGCGGGCCAAGCGGAGAGGTGTAATGGTGAGATAGAGTTCAATATAGAGGTAGATATATAATGTTCAGGTTCAAACTCATAACAATGGCAATTTTAGTGTTATTGCCTGTGTATTCGTATTCAAGTTATAGTCAAAATGTTCTTGAAGGTTTTGAAGAACTGTTTGAATTGAAAGAGTCAACAGTCCGTATACGTAACTTAGATGGTTCCCTTACTTCACCGATCCCATTTTTAACGTCGTTTAACACGTTAAAATTAGACTCGAATAATAAAAAAGCGATCGCACAGGTATCTGACTATTTAAATGATAATACAGTGTCGGCTGAGTACCAGCAGAAGATCATAGATCAATTAATGGTTGGCATACAAGATCAGTCTGAGTGTTTAGGTAAGCTCGATGAGTGTGAGTTGTACCCAGAAACGTTTGAGATCGTTCATAACTATAACGATCAAGAAGTCTATCTTTTTGTATCTCCACAGGTGTTGTCATACTCGAATCTCGATGAAGAACTGGTATACCACTCGTCTCTGAGTCAACACAATGGGTTAATCAATTCATTTGATCTGTACGTGAGTGAATATCAAGATCAAGACTCAATCGTTTCTTTAAATAATGAAACGACACTGGGGCTACCTTACGGATACCTCAAAACTGATTTCAATGCCAACAACAGTGATAACGGTTCTGAATTGTATGAAGCGGCATATCATTTAGATATCGATTCTTACTCAATAAAAGCGGGTCATTTTGAATTTGAGCCAGAGGTTAACTCAACTGACTTCCTGAATAACACCGCTCGAGTTGCTCAAAACTCGCTCACGGTAGGTACCTCTAAAAAGTTGCTCGTAGGCGGACATAATAACGACAAAGTATTGAGCTTTTATGCGCCAACAAGTGGCGGTGTACAAGTTCTTCGTGATGGTCGATTGATTTTTCAAGATAACGTACCAGAAGGGCAGAACTCAATTCCTTACAGCAAGTTACCATCTGGTCGCTATGAAGCTGTACTTGAGGTGACAAGTGGTGGGCAAGTTGTTAATACCCAGACTTATCAAGTATATAACACCAAAGGTGACTCTCTGACTCAGGGGGAAGTGGATTTCGTTGCCACTGCGGGTATGTTTTCAGGAAGCCATTACGACTACACGGAACATGGCATTCAAAATATTGAAGACGATGTTTATGGCAAGGCATTAGCTAACTACCAACTCACCCGTTCGTTGCAAGTAGGCTTGGGCGGCTTGGTCACGGACAGTGGCACTATGTACACCGTTGGTGGTGCATACAATCTGATTGATTGGGATTTGAGTACTGAAGCTGTGTACAGCCAATTCGAAGACGCATCTCACTTTAATGCTAATATCGGTATCCCTTATTTAAGTCTATCTTATGAGTCTCTCGATAATGAACTTGGTGATCCAGTTGCTTCTTATATGTACGGATATGCCGATTATTCACGTCTATCGTTGAATTCTTCGTACAGCTTCCGCGGTGGACAATCTATGTATGCGGTTTACTCGCTTAATAACGACAAGCAGTTAGACAATTTAGGTAACTCGGATGAACAGGAACAGCAGTTTATTTCCGTTGGTTACAGCACGCCCACAGTTTTAGATTCGCGAGTTAATATTAACGTCGATTACTCTGAGGCGACGGACGACATATCAGTTAATTTGTTATGGAGTGTCCCGTTGTCAGACACAGTAGAAACTATCATGGGCCTGACGAGTGATAGTGATGACATTAATCAATTTAAAACAACAGTAAGACGAAATCAGTTAATTGACTCAGACTCCTTTAATACGTCGCTTGAGGTGAGTAACACCTACGATCGACAACAGGATGATATGTATCAAGATGCGTTATTGGCGACCAGTGGCACGACTAAATACGCTCGAATGAATGCCTCCGCCCATACGTCCACCAATGGCACGAGTGGTATCAATGCTGGCTTGTCTAGCACTCAAATCGTGACGACAGACGGCGTTTATATTACCGATAAAGCGGCAATGTCTTATACGCTTGTCGATATTCATCAGTCGCAGAATACAGAGCAGACGTTTGATGAAAAAGGTTACTTCTCTCTTAAAAAAGAAGGGCGAAACAACAGTAAGTTCATCGTATATAACGATGAAACAATTGTGCCTTTGGAAGACTATAGTCAATATCGTGCGAAATTTGATTCAGAGAGCGTTGATCTTTACAACTCTGGTGATAGTAACGTAACCGTGTTTACACACCCAGGTACGGTTGCTTCTATTGAGCCAAGAGTTAGTCGCGTCGTTTCGTTTGTCAGCGCCTTTAATGACATATCAGAACAGCCGATTACAGAAGTGGAGTGTCATGGAGAAGGTTGTATTGAAGTCAATGAAATGGCCGACGGTGTTTATAGAGTAACCGTATTGGAAGGCATGAACTTTGAATTGTCAGCGAAAGAAAGCCAATGCTTACTGCCTTATGAATTTACTTCAACAAATCAGATGAACTTTGGTCAAAACTATTGTTTGCCAATAGCTCAAGAAAAGCAGATAGATTTGATTGATGCAGATGAACGACTACAAGCGATGTATTTAGGTGCATACGAAAGCTCGATTGAACTGAATAAAGCGCTTAAAAAGCTCGAGTCACACGGTTATCGAATTATTCAGAAAGAAGTGGGTTCGTTTAAGGCAATTTATATAGCGCATGAATCTATAAACATGGCGGAAACAATAGCGCTTCATAAAAGAGATATCGATCAGTTAAAACTGTTGGCAAAGCGACTTTATCGCACCAACGCCATTACATACCCAGTCGCACAAGTTAATTAAGGAGTGGGAAATGAAATCCAATAAAGTTCTACTAAATTTAGTATCACTCACCGCTATATTGTTATCTATAAGTGTACAAGCTTTTACGGTAGATAAAATGGTTATTGTCTCTGATGATAAAGGGAACGGTATCGTTACGTTAACCAACGACGAGTCTCACCCAATTTTTATCCAAGCAAAGGTGGATGAAATAAATATTATTGATGGAGAACAGGTAGAAAAAAAACAATATACAAGAGACAACTTAAACGATTGGAAGGTGTCATTAACGCACCAGAAGGTAGTTTTGAACCCTGGTGAAGAGAAAGACATTGGCATACGTAGTTTATGCCACAACGCTGCATGCGATAATTCAAAAGATTTGATGTTTATGCTGTCTTTTTCTCCAAGTAAATACAGACCTGGTGAAGTAGTTAGTGGTGTGGAAATTAATTACGGATTCGCACCTGTTTATATTATTCCTACAACACAACCGAATTATTCTTACGAATTAACCAACAACGGTGATAGCCTTAGAGTCGAAAATAAAAGTAATACCATGCTCAATTTTTTTGTAGATGCATGTGTTGCTGAAAACAAAGCCCAATGCAAACAAAAATTTACGGTTGTATCGGGAAGGAATAAGACGTTCCCTTTAACCGAAACTATGCGAAATAACGAGTTGACCATTACCGTGACATCTCACGACAGAAGCTATTCAAAGAAAGAAATGGTGACGAGAGGTAAAATATAATGCCTAGACCTATCCTATATATTGTAGCGTTTATTGCATTAATGACGACAAGCATGGCTCAAGCTGCGTTTGAAGTTCGCGCGGAAGTGAAGGCTGGTGGTGTTCGTTGGGACAATGTGACACGTTACAATGGTAAAATGCTGCCAAGTACGTGGGAAACTCCTCCTATGTTGCAGGCTTCAGAAGCTTGGGCGGCCGCGACATTTTCGGGTATACCTCCAACAGAGATGACTTTAATTGGGGGAAATGGGAATACTTCACCGTCAATATCGATCGATATATCGGGCGTTCAATACAATACTACTGGAATTGAATTTGCCCAGTCAGCGAATACGGTAGGTGGTGGGTGCTCATTTGATGAAGTGTCACTACCGATTGTGACTGTTGAAGGTCCAAACTGTGTTTCGTCTGTTCGATTAATTAATAAACAAAAATCGAGCCCATTTATTTTCCTGAGACCTATTTTCGATATTAACGAAAGTGAAATAGTGTCGGCATTAAGTGGGCTACCAGAGGGGCAATATTCAGCTTCAGTGCCGGTAAATATTCGTTACTACTATGAAAATGACGGCATTATGACTTATCGCAACATCAATGAAGTGATGTTGTTTTCATTTGATTATCAGCCTGTTCAACTCGACAGTGTTTTTGTAAGTGGAGATGGTGTCATGACGCCAGTCTACGACACAATTGGCAAAAGAATAACATCGACAACGTCATTTGATATTACAGCGAACGGCTATTTTAATGACGGAATTGTTTTAACAATGCCCTTACAGTCATACGAATTGGTTAATTCAAGTAACCCTGGTGTGGTTATTCCTTACAGCATTCATTGCGATCAGTGCAGCTCTGGTAACTTAGTTGATGAAGGACAATTAATGTATCAAACAACGGCTATTTCAGAAGGAGCTGGAGTGCAAACAAGTATTAACTTTACTTTAGACTTTGATTACGATATTGAGGGCAGTTCTGCTGTTTCCGGAGATTATTTTGATGAAGTAACGATCATGTTGGAGCCTGGTATTTAAGATGAAAAAAGTGAACTTAATGTCATCGATTATCGCTGTGTTCTTATCCATAAGTGTATCAGCAGAGGAGCTGCCTATCCAAATGAGTGGTGGCATGACGTTTTCTGCATTTGATGACAACATGGGACAGACTGAAGCACTTGGTTATAAGGCGGCGGTTGGATATAACATTAGTGAAAACGTACTATTTGAACTTGGCTATGCTGATTATTCTGCTTTTTCTGATTCGGAAATAGATAGTTTACGTGCGGTAATGGTTGAAACCGACTTATTGCTACCCGTCAGTGAATTTGCCTCCTTGTATGCAGGAGTCGGGGGCGCGTTTTCTAGTGACGACACCAATTTTACGGCATCGCTTGGTCTTAAATACCAATTGAGTAAAAATTGGAGCGCCGACCTTGGTTACCAAGGCGTCTTTGATTTAGCTCGTCAACAAGACGATCTATACGCATTTAATGCACTGTTGGTTTATCGTTTTTCAAGCAATGAAGCCGCAGAAGGCCTTTCAGATATTAACCCAAGGCCCAATGTTGACCAGCTTGTTGAAGAGTCGACCCAAGTATCAAGGCCGAAAACCCAATTGGCGTCTATTGTCCCAATTAAGAAGGCGCCATCGTGTCAGCAGCGTTTAGTTGAATACCGAGTGGTTCCTGGCGACTATTTGCACCGAATTGCAAGAGCATTTGATAGCTCACTTGATGAATTAGTCGAAGCAAATCCAAATCTTAATAATCGTGATTTGAATTTGATTTACCCTGAAGAGAAAATACTTTACCCGAAAGTTAGCTGTTTAGATTAAGTTGCCTTCCTTGAAACAGAAACACTGCCAATTTTTTGGCAGTGTTTCTTTGTTTGTAGCAGAGAGTATCTCGCCAATGTAAATGATATCTACACTTGTTTAGCTATCTCGCATCTTGCGTTTTTGAAATTCAAGAGTGCCCAATACCTTTAAATCCGAATGCGCGATACTGCTCACCAATCGAGCTACTCACCTTTTATCGTTTGGGCTCGCAAATATGCTAATTAATACCTCAATTATATGCATGAAGGTCAAATATAAGAGAGCGGAGTAATGATCGGACCAAATATTTTAAACATGTATGTACTCATTCTTTTCGCGCTTGGTGTTATATACGCGCTGAGCAAAATAGACGAGTAGTATCCTAAAATTTATTATTTTTAGTAGAGAGAAATATGAAAATTAAATATAATCTATTAACAGTATTCGCAATTTGTTCAGCAATGACTTCTACTGCTGCCAATGCTTTTAATGTCGACAAGATGATTGTCGTCGCGGATAAAAAGGGCAATGGTGTCGTGACACTTATTAATGATGAGTCTCACCCGATTTTTGTTAATGGAAAAGTACAAGAAATTCAGTTTATTGATGGCGACAAAATCGTTCGTAATAGTTATACAAGAAACAATCTAGATGATTGGAAAATATCTCTTACGCACCCAAGATTAGTTTTAAGACCTGGTGAAGAGAAAGACGTGGGTGTTCGTAGCTTATGTCACAACACGTCTTGCGATAACAGCAAAGATTTGATGTTTATGCTGCCATTTACTCCTAGTCGTTATAAAGAAGAGGGAGAGAAAATTCACGGTGTCGAGATAAACTATGGTTTTTCACCGGTTTATATTCTGCCTACGACAAAGCCAAGTTTTGATTATAAGATTTACAATCAGGGCGAGAATTTACGCATCGATAATAATAGTAATACGCTAATTGATGTTTATGTTAACTCATGTACAACAGAAAATAATACGCAATGCAAACAAAAGTTCACTGTTGTATCTGGTCGGGATAAAACGTTTTCTCTTGCGGAATATACGCAAAGTGAACAACTTAATGTAACCGTAACATCTTACGATAAAAAATACTCTAAAGAGATGCAACTGCCTATTCAGTAATAGGAACGCTGAAAATAGACATAATTATAGGCCTTCAATGATTAATGCTAATCAAGGACGATCAGCATTCATTACCCATGTTCAGTGCTAATTTTAGCCTACATGGCATCACTGTTATCAGCAAAGTGTAAATGCCCAATACAACATTAAATACAAATCATAAAATCAATTTTGAAATCAATAAAAAGTAAAGAGAAGTAATATGAACCTTTTAAGCAATAAGCCAGGAGGAAGCATTCCCCTGGGTTTTGTCGTCGCTACTACGCTTACCCTTTTTGGGTGTGGTGGAGAGGGCAGTGAAGGAAGTGCCGGAAGCTCAGCAAGTGTTTCCCCTAATACTCAAAGCGCGACGCTTTCCGCTCAAAATGCTACCTACTCGACTGGCTATGCTGAATCGTTCGAGGTTGACCTGTCGTCAAAGGTATTTTCATCAACGGGTGGTGGCTTTGCGCTGAGTGAAGTCGAGGTCTTGTCTAATGATGATAGCTGCCAAGTAGAAAGTATGACGGAAACAGGGTTTGTAATTCAGGCCTTTGATACCAAGGTGTGTGACTATCGATATCATGTGACTCCTAAAACATTGTCGCCAATGAGCCGTATGGCTGAAGCGCCAATGAGTGATAGTAGTAGCTCAGAAGGTTCGAGTTCTGCGGTTACGCGCATTGCGGTAAGTAGTAATCCTAGCTCAACCGAACTGGTTCCAGTAAGTGCAACAACACTGATTAATGAAGATGTGAGTGTTTTACTGAAGGACGAATTGGAGAAAGTCGGCTTTACGTTAGGTGACGAGTTTGTATTAACGGAGCTTACACTACCGTACGGTCGCTCGAGCTCAGTTCAAATAAATAGTACAGATGACCAGACTATGGATTATACCCCGCCGTCAGGTTTTACCGGCATTGACCGTGTTCTTTATACGTTAGAAGACTCGGTTAATGGCCTTGTGCTGATGGGGGTTTTAGATGTTGCGGTGGGCTACGAAGCTAACCAAGGTTTTACGATTGACGATAATATTGTATATCCAGTTGTTGTCAACGTATTGACCGATGAAGAAATCGACATCAGCGGCTTTGTTTCCTCGGACGATAGTGATGATTATCAATTGGTGTATGTTGAATCGTTTAACGCAAAAGCGGTACCTAAAGATCCACTGGACACTCAGAATAAAACGATCGTCTTTCAAGCGTCACAACCAGGTTACCACTATATTAGTTTTGCGGTTAGTGATCATAATGGAGTGTATGACATGGGTTTGATTCGTGTTGAAGTGACCGATCCTAATCAGTCATCAAAATGGGACGACATTTCTCATTTGTTGGATCTCTATATTGGACCACCCACCGCACTTGATGCAGCCGGGCAAGGCTCGCCTTATGATATAAAACTGAACGATGATGGCTACAGCCCAGCGATTGATATGGCTGGTTTTCGTTATCCGTCGGCCGTAGCATACTGCGACACCATCGGTGGTTCAGTGCCGACGTTTGATCAACTTAAGCTGATGGCCACTGATACCGATGTTCAGGCGTTACATAACTGGCCTGTTAAAGCGCAATACCTCGCTTATGATGACGGAGCAGATCTGGTTAAGTGGGTGGATCTTAAAGATGGCAGCACCCTTACAGGCGATGTCGATCCAACATCGGCTTATTATGTGACATGTGTTAAGCAAGGTTTAATTACTGTATTGCCTACCTCAAGCACGGAAGTTGTCGCGGATGGAGTTGATGTTGGTTCTGTATTTGTTGAGTTAAAACTCGGTCAAGAAGTAAGACCAGATACCCTTGTGACGGCTTCTGTCTCTAGCCCAAATGTGACATTGGACAGCGATAACGTTACCACAGACAGCTATGGTATTGCCGAGTTTCGCTTAACCAGTTTAAAAGCGGAAACCGTCACATTAACCCTTGATGTGGGTGGCATTACTCAAGACTATGAAGTTAAGTTTATTGGTGATGAAAAGACGGCTGCAGTGTCATCAGAAGCAACGATTGACACGGTACCTTATACGTCAGTGGAAGGTGGCCAGGTTACTGCGACCTTGACCGATCAAAATAGCAACCCAGTAGAAGGTTACTCAGTCATTTCAGTGGTAAGTACAGAACAGCACCCAGACACCGCAGAAATGGTTACTCCTATCCTTGAAGCGGAAACGACTCAAACCGATGAATCAGGTGAGCAAAAAGTGCGGGTAAAGTGGGATACAAACTATCAAACCCCAACAACGACCATGACCTTTGATGTGGCGTCATCTTACACCACAACAACCAATACACAGACTAATGCGATTAGCCAAGTTACCTTTCATGCCTATTTGTGTGGTGGCCAAGTTGGGGATGATGATCAACAAAACGCCGCGGGTGCCTGTGTTAAAATTGCGGAAAGCGATGGAAAGTTGTTTACCGGTACTCCAAGTGAGAGCTTTTTAAACGCTGTTGGCTATAGTGGTAATTACTACGGTAGTCATGTTGACAATATCCCTTATGGTCCTTCAGGATCGTTTGCAATTTTTAGTGTTACTGAAGCACATAGCCTTTGTGAACATTATAATACACTTGAGCTTAACGGGAGAGATGATTGGGCTTTAGCAAATATAGATGAGTTGACGAGTCTTTTTAATAACTTTGGTCACATGTACACCGCGAAGGGTTGGGCGACCGGCTACTTCTACTGGTCGTCGACGGCTAATGGTTCCGGCTACTACTACAGCGTGGGCCTCACCTATGGCGGCGTCGGCAGCAGCTACCCATCCCGTCAGTACTACGTCTCGTGCGTATCAGGTTCTTAGGGTTCAACGTTCAGAGTTTGCGGCCCGCAGGGCCGTTTTTTCTTTTTATAGAGGGTAGCGGTTTATTTTCTAAACTCAGTAAGGATTAATATGGATATTGAAACAAAACTCAAGCTTAGTCAGCAACAAGGTAAAATTATCGGCATACATGAAGGCATGTTTGTTCGTTTTTATGATCAAGCGCTGTTCGCATGGCAGCGGCTTTGTTTCCTAATTGGATCTCAGATAGAAACGGCCAGTATGGGTGATTATT
>NZ_JBFSUV010000071.1:0-14980 GCF_041467515.1 Vibrio sp. 10N.247.311.12 | reverse complement strand
ACCTTAAATCGACGGTCAGGATTAAAAAGTATCGTTCATACCGAGGAGAGTCTGGAACAGCTGCTCCTAACCTGCTTGAAAGAGATTTTAGTGCGACTCAACCCGATGAAAAGTGGGTAACTGATGTCACGGAGTTCAAAGTCAAAGAGCAGAAAGTATACTTGTCTCCCGTGGTCGACTTGTTTACTCAGGAGGTAGTGGCTTATAGAGTGGCCAAAAATGCCTGCTTGCCGCTTGTCACGGATATGCTAACGGAAGCCATATCAAAGCTCAAACCCAACTCAAAGCCAATTATACATAGCGATCAAGGTTGGCAATATCGTCATCGACAGTATCAGAAAAAGGTAGCGGAGAGTGGGTTAACACAAAGCATGTCGAGAAAAGGTAACTGCTTGGATAATGCGGTTGCTGAAAACTTTTTTGCTTTACTCAAAACAGAGATGTATCACAACCAAAGCTTTGAAGATGCAGATGCTCTGATAGAGCAAATTAAAGAATACATCGAGTACTACAATACCAA
This sequence comes from Vibrio sp. 10N.247.311.12, assembly GCF_041467515.1. Taxonomy (NCBI): domain Bacteria; kingdom Pseudomonadati; phylum Pseudomonadota; class Gammaproteobacteria; order Vibrionales; family Vibrionaceae; genus Vibrio; species Vibrio sp. 10N.247.311.12. The sequence continues at coordinate 14,460 of NZ_JBFSUV010000071.1, read as the reverse complement.
ACGTATAAAAGTGAAACTAAAAGGCCTGACTCCGATAGAATATCGAACTCAGGCCTTGAAAGCCGCTTAACAGAAATGTCCAACTTTACGGGGTCACTTCAATATTCAGGCTCTTTCTGTATCAAATATTGGCTAGCGACTTTTGATTAGCGCTTCATCAAGCAAGCATATGCCGTAGTAAACGGTGCTTCTTGGTATTGCTTAAGGCCAGTTTCTTTGAATTTCATCATTAGAGGGTTGCGCTTGAGGCTCTCTTTGATGTCAGCAGGAGATACAACGGTTACGTCTAGGCCGTCGATCAGTTGAATCGCTGCTTCTAGTTTGAAACCAAAGCCACCGCCAGCAAATTTGCCTTTAGTTTGGCGTTGACGAATTACAACTTTGTCTACTTGGTAATCTTCCATTAACTTTGCAAAAGAGAATTGAAAGTCTTTCATATTCTGTGTGTCGTTTGCGTCGCTAATTGAAACTTTAGAAACTCGGCAATCAGGAATGTTAAATACACCATCTGATAGAGAAAGAAGACAGATGACTGCATCGTTACCTTTGATTTCAACACCACAAATTTTCATGTTCTTACCTACTTATTTTAGAGCCCTACATTATGGTGTTATTTCTAACACTTCTCCAGTATTTGCGCGTATCAGCAGCAAATAAGTGTAAATCAGAGTGTATTTTAGTCGCCGAAAGTTAACCTTTGATTGAAAAAACATCACACGAATTTACGGTATCGTTTGCTATGAGATGAAGCTCACAAAAGCTTAGCGGGATTTCATATGTGTGCTGTATATTGCGCGCGCATCCCTATTTGAAGTGTGGTTATTAATCCCAATGAATATCAATAATCTTTCGATTAAGAGTAAAATCGCGATCCCGCTGTTGGTGATTGTGATTGTTTTTTCTACCGTTACTGTGCTCAACGTTATCAGATCAAATGCTCAAGCTGCGATTAATAACGAGCTCAATAATGTGGTTCAGCCAGTGCTAGATAACCTAGAAGATGGCTACCGAGATATCTACCAAATTATCGCTTCGGCACAAGGTCTGTTGCTTGCGAAAGACCAAGCGGCGATCGAGTACCAAAAGTTTGAATTTAAAGACAATGCTTACAAAGCGGTTCCTCGTTTTCAAAGTGTCGAAACCTTGTATCAAGCGGGCGTGTTGGATCCATCTTCACGTGGCGAGCTAGCAAAGCTTGTTAACGCGATGAGTAAGTGGGTGGCACTGCACGAGCCAATGTTCGCTGATCCAGCAAACGCAGACCAATACAATATTGATTACTCACCAGCGCTTGACGCAGAGTTTGCGATCATTCGCACTCAACTGCGCGATATTCGAACTTTGATCGAACTGAAACAGAAAGAGCTTCGCCAGCAAGCTGATGACTCTATTGAATCGAGTAAGTTGATCATTGAAGTAGGTATGGCCGTTGCTGTTTTCGCTGCACTTTTCGCGATGTGGTTATCAAATCGCTTTATCGTTCAGCCAATCCAGAACGTAGAGAAAGCGATGAATGAGATCGCATCGGGCGACGGTAACTTGTCTCAACGTATGAAGGTCGAAGGTAATGATGAGATCGCTCGTTTGAGTTCCGCTTTCAACCAGTTTGTTGGCAAGATCCATGTCACCGTGGAGCAAGTTATTCTCACATCGAACGCAGTACGTGGCGAGATGGAAAACATCAAATCACTCACGCAAAGTGTTGCTGAATTCTCGTCTAATCAACAGCGAGAAAGTGAAGTGGTCGCGGCTGCAGTTCATGAAATGCAAGCAACCAGTGAAGTGGTGAGTGGTAACGCATTAGACGCGGCAACCGCAAGTAACGTAGCAAACCATGAAGTGGAATCGGCTGATACCACGCTTGGCTTGACCGTGACTTCGATTGAACGCCTTGCGCAAGATATCGAGAACGCGGGTGGTGTGGTTCAAGAACTCGACACAGACGTGAAGAACATCGCCTCAATCCTTGGCGTGATCAAAGGTATTGCAGAACAAACCAACCTACTTGCTTTGAATGCTGCGATTGAAGCGGCACGAGCGGGTGAACAAGGTCGTGGCTTTGCGGTTGTGGCTGATGAAGTTCGTGCGCTTGCGAGCAAAACTCAAGATAGCACTGGCGAAATCCAATCAATGATTGAACGCTTAGAAGTGGGCGCGAAACACGCGGTTGGCGTGATGACTGAAAGCAAAGTGAGTGGCGAGAAAACCATAGTTCAGGCAGGAACGGCAGCATCTTCATTGAGTGAGATTCGTAACTCAATTGGCAAGATGAATGACATGAACACACAAATCGCTACAGCGGCTTCGCAACAGTCTCAAGTGTCTGAAGAAGTGAATAAGAATGTTCAACGCATCGCAGAAAGCACCATGCAAATGGTTGAGATGGCAAGCAGCGCAGAAAATGCATGTATGGCATTGGCCGAACAGTGTGAAGCGCTTGATAGCCTAGTGTCTCAGTTTGAAGTGTAATTTTCAAAATTAGACAGACGAATATGAGCTGATAATGGTTGCTCGTTTTGAACTCCATTAATCAGCGCTGAACGAAAAAAAGCCCGTACTCTATGAGTGCGGGCTTTCTTTTTGACTAGGTGATCAGTTTTTAGACCAAATCAATCATTCAGTGTTAGCTGCTACGACCGTCTTTGTATGTGTAACGGTAGTCAACTTTTACGTTCGCTTGGTAATGGATGTCGCCGTTCATGTTAGTGATTTTTTTCACTTCCATATTCGCATCATCAATCTTGAACGAATCGTATTTGGTTGTCTGTTGGAACTGTGGCAGTTCTCTTGAAAGCTCAAAAGGTGTTTTTGCGCTTAACTCATCCATAAGGTTGGTGCCTGCATCGTATGCTTCGACTTCACTAGCATATGTGTCAGATTTTAGCGTTGTTTCTTGAATTGTTGTTTTAGTTGCTGCAAACGCAGTGGTGCTGAGTACAAGAGTTGATGCAAGTATGATTAACTTCTTCAAAGGGATACCTTACTTTGTTGTACCAGTGTTTTAGAGATTCTCACCCTAGCAATAGGGGATGAGGTTAATGTTAGGACAAAAATATGGTTCTGTAAGGGAATGACTATAGGTGCCGAAGATTAATGCACAGCGCATATCAAGCAAGGTGACACTGATATCTAACTTCAATACACTGTATGGGTAACCAAAGTTCAGCATAAGGTAAAGGCATGGCCAATTGGGAAGGGGTAAGTGAGTTTGTTGCAGTGGCAGAGCGTGAAAGCTTTACTGGTGCGGCGCAGAAGCTCGCTACGTCGGTGGCTCAAATCAGTCGTAGAGTAGCAAACCTCGAAGAACGACTCGCAGTGAAACTGCTCAATCGAACGACTCGAAAGGTGTCTCTTACAGAGGCTGGGCAACTCTATTACCAACAATGTAAGTTGTTGGTCGAAGGTTTAGAAATTGCTGAGCTTGCGGTCACGCAGATGCAATCCACACCCAAAGGCTTACTGAAAGTCACCGCGCCTGTGACTTATGGTGAGCGCCAACTCGCCCCAATACTGCATCAATTCTTAAAGCTTCACCCGCAAGTAGAGCTTGAGCTGATGCTGACCAATCAAAAGCTCGATCTTATCGATTCGGGTGTTGATGTTGCGATTCGTCTTGGCCGCTTGGAAGACTCAAGCCTTGTGGCAAAGAGGCTGTCTCAACGCCAACTTTATGTATGTGCAAGCCCTGAATATATTGAACGTTATGGCGAGCCGCATACATTATCAGAATTAAATAATCACCAATGTTTAGTCGGTGGATTTGAACATTGGCGTTTCAAAGAAAATAGACGCCCTCGCTCAGTTCGTGTTAACGGACGCATTAAGTGCAACAGTGGTTTAGCCTTGTTAGACGCAGCTAAGCAGAGCATTGGCTTGGTGCAGTTGCCTGAATACTATGTGAGTGAAGACCTTGATTCTGGTGAGTTGGTTGAGGTGCTGTCCGATTATCGAGATGACAAAGAAGGGATCTGGGCGCTTTATCCTCAGAACCGCAACTTATCTTCAAAGGTTCGCCTGCTGGTGGACTTCCTTTCTGAGCAATTGGATTAGTGTATGGCTTAAAACCTCCACCGATAAAAACGGGCTTCAGAATAGAGATTCTGAAGCCCGACGTGTTTTAGGATTAATTATCGTTTGATTACGGCTTAACTAGACCGAAAATGTATTAGACGGTGAAGCGATCCACCAAGTGATACAGCTCATTTGCACGACTGTTGAGGTTTTGGCTACCTGTACGGTTTTGATTCGCGAGTTCTGCCGATTGTGAGCTTTGGTCAGAAATCACCACGATGCGTTGAGATATTTCTTGTCCTACAATATTTTGCTGTTCAGTGGCTGTCGCAATAAGCGAGTTCATGTCCATGATGGTATCAATCGACGCTTGGATCTTCGCCAGTGCTTTGGCTGCGGCATTCGCTTCTTCCACGGTTTGCGCACTTCGGTTTTGACTTGAATCCATCGCTTTCACAGCAGCATCTGAGGCAGCTTTAAGTTGCTCAATCATCTTGTGAATGTCGCCAGTGCTTTCTTGAGTGCGGCTTGCCAGTTTACGAACCTCATCGGCAACCACAGCAAACCCACGACCTTGTTCGCCTGCACGTGCAGCTTCAATCGCGGCATTCAACGCGAGTAGGTTAGTTTGCTCGGCAATGTCTTGGATGACCGCCAACGAAGAGGAGATATTCTGCACATCACCTTCTAAACGAGACACGACAGTGTTGGCTTCTGATACTTCGCTCGCTAGGCCTGCCACCGAATCTGCAGCAGCGTTTACTATCTGTTGCGCTTCTTTGGCATTGCCCTCTGCAAGCTTTGCGGAATCCGCCGCTTGGCTAGCGTTGCTAGAGATTTCTTGAGCCGTTGTGGTCATCTCAGTCATCGCTGTTGCAACTTGTTCTGTCTCTTCACGTTGCCCTGTAGCAATCACGTCGACCTGCGCAGCGCGAGAAGACATGCTAGATGTCTCGGCTACGACTTGCTGACCGACATCACTTACGCTGCGAATGATGGTTTGCAGGCTTGCCACAAAGGCATTGAAGTTCTCGCTGAGCTTAGTGAACTCTGGCGCTTTGAAGGTTTCCATTCGAGCGGTTAAGTCAGCTTCGCCACTCGCGAATGCGCTGATTGAACGGTCAAACTGCTCAAGTGGCTTCATAATTGTTCGGTTAACTGCTACTGCAAACACGGCAACCACAAGGGCGATTAATCCACAGAAAATAGCGATGGCAGTCAGTGAGCTTTGTAGTGCAGCGTTCGAGCTCTCTTTCATTTCTGCAATGACCGCATCGATGTCGTCAGTATAAAACCCCGTACCAAGCATTAAGTCCCACTGCGGAATGAATATCGAGTAGCTGAGTTTTGGTAGGGCTTCAGATTGACCAAGTTTAGGAAAGTAGTAGGTGGTGAATTCGCCAAGCTTCGAGTTCTTGATTAGGTCGCGAATCAGGTAATTGCCTTTTTTGTCTTGTAGGTCGTAATAGTTTTTACCAATGCCATCGTTATTTTGTCCAACAACCACTCGAACGCCTTTAGAGTCGTAGCCAAAGATGTAGCCAGACTCGCCATATTCGAGTGTTCTTAATGTCGGTAAGGCTTCTTCTAATGTTGCACCTCTTTCCAAGAACGGGCTGATAGAAGATTGAGCCATTTGCAGATACGCTTTGAGTTCCTTTTCTTTCATCGCCATCATATTGCTACGCGTCGATTCTACTTGTTGTGCGGTTAGCTCGGTACTCTTCATATACGTCACGCTCATCATCCCGATTGCCATCAATAGCAGTGGAATGAAAGAGAGAATATAAAGGCGGTTTTTGATGGTTAGGGTCATGTCACGCTTCCTGTGTGATTATCTCATGCAATTTTCAACACATTATTAATGTGGTTTTAAAATGTAAATGGACTTGTTGTTGAATTGTTATCCAGAAATGTTTTTGTTTTATAAACATGATGGCGGTTAGGTTTTTGACGTTAGAAGCCTTGCAACTAGGGGCTTAATGATAAAAAGAGCGGTTTGTTACGATGCTTTTGAATTTGGCGCTGCTTTGGTAGAATGCGACGCTTTGTAGCACCCTGCTATGTCTATTCGTTAAGTGAGAAAGATTCATGAACAAAAGCCATGTGACTATTGGTTTAACTAACCCAAAGAGCCCGACAAACGTTGGTGCTGTTATGCGCGCGGCTGGTTGTTACCAAGTCGACGAAGTTAAATACACAGGGCAACGCTACGAAAAAGCCGCTAAATTTCATACCGATACCAAGAGTGCTGCGCGTACTATCCCACTAACGGGTGTCGAGTCGTTTTTGGATAACCTTGATTCAGAAACGAAAATTGTTTGTGTAGAACTCGCTGAGGGTGCAACACCACTGCCGCGTTTTAAACACCCAGAAAATGCCATCTATATCTTTGGCCCTGAAGACGGTTCTATTTCTCAAGATGTCGCCGACAGAGCAGATCATGTTGTTTATGTACCAACAGTAGGCTGCATGAACTTGGCTGCGACAGTTAACGTGCTGCTTTATGATCGCCTTGCTAAGTCAGATGAAATGGACGAGAGCAACGAGCTGATTAAGAAAAGCCGTGATAACCGTAACCATCTGCTAATCAAAGAAAAGTAATTCTCTGCTTCTAGTGTTATCTATCCCGTACGCAATCGGATATTATCTTGAGTTCATCATCAGATAATTGAAGGGTTAGATAACACCATGGAAGACAAGCAATTACTTGCCGCGCTACAGCAGCACTCTGTCCTCGATCTCTATCAGTTATTCCAAGAAGTTGGTCAAAACCGCTCTTTGTATGCATTACTAGAGAGGTTATCTTCCCTTAAAGAACATCATCAACTGAGTACTCGTCTTAGCCCTTTTAAGCCTCATATCGAAGGATTGCTAGCTCAATTTGATAGCGCCACGCCAGATAGCGAGATCCTCAAGGCAGTCGCTCTTCAGTCTGAGATTCAGCAACGAGGCCACAGTATGAGTCGTTACATCATGACATCAGATAACCATCGCCATTTTTCCCCAAGTGCAGACCTAGTCATGTTTGGTGATTCGATCACCGAATGGGCCCCGTGGGCGGATATCTTTCGCGATGTTTCGATGGTCAACCGTGGCTTAGCGGGTGACACCACAACTGGCATGTTGCGCCGTATTGATACCACGTTGAATGTGAAGCCAAAGCTGGTGTGTTTTATGGCAGGGATAAACGATTTAGCTCAGGGTTATGATGTCGACCATATCTACCAGAACTACATTGATATGCTTAAGGTGTGGCAAGAAAATGAGATTCGCATATTGGTGCAATCAACGCTTTATGTTGGCTCTAAACTGCAAGGTTTAAATCCGTCGGTTGAACTGCTCAATAGCAAGCTAAGCGAGTACTGTACACAGCAAGGCATTGCGTTCTTAGATGTGAATTCAGTATTGTCGCCTAATAAGCTGTTGTCGAACAAGTACTCGTGTGATGATCTGCATTTGAATGCGAAGGCTTATCAAACTTGGGCTGAGATACTTCAACCTACGATAGCTGAGCTACTAAAATAGACTCACGCAAAACGCTAGCTAGACCGATAAACAGCTTAGCTAATACAAGAAAAGCCAAACCCTAGATTTGTTTCGCGAACCATAAGGACATCAATGTGAACCTAAGACAATTGGAAGTCTTTTACGCCATTATGCAGACCGGAACCGTATCTGGAGCCGCTCGCAGCTTGCATGTGTCGCAACCAAACGTGACCCGTATTTTGGCGCACACGGAGCAACAACTTGGGTTTGGCTTATTCGAACGAGTTAAAGGGCGCTTAGTACCAACGGTTGAAGCGAAAACCTTGCTGCCAGAAGCGGAAAAGGTCTATCAGCAACTGGGTCAATTTCGTTCTTTGACCAACAAAGTCAAGCAAGGACATCAACATTTACGCATTGGTGCGCCACCGATTCTAGCCACTAAATTGCTGACACCAGTGATCGCCAAAATGTATTGTGAGCAATATTCCAGTAAACAAGAGATTTCTTTTGAGTTACTGACAGCAAACCGTGATGAGTTGTGTGAAGGTTTACTCAAGCATGAACTAGATATTGCTATTGCTTTTGGCGATGAAGCACCGCCTGCGATATTAAGTGAAACGCTATTAACCGAATCACTAAAGGTTTTGGTTCCTTCCAATACGGTTGATCATTTCCCCGCGGAATTAACGTTAGATGATCTGATCAATTATCCGCTGCCAATCATCGGGCTCGATAGCCGCGATCCATTAGGCCTCCTGTTACATCAAAGCCTTATTGCACGCGATGAGCATTATCACCACCCGATATCTGTACGTGGGTATAGCGCGGCGGCGGAACTGGTCAAGCACCAAGCGGGGTTTGCGATTGTTGATCCGTGGACGGCAGAGCAATATCAAAATGACGATGCGGTCTGTGTGTTGCCGCTTCAACCAGACATCCAATTTTCGGTATCGATGCTTTGCGCAGAGCACACCCCTCAGTCGATTTCCGTTAAGCAATTTATCGCTTCATTGAAAATCCATACTCACCCTATAACTTAAGGTTATAGGCTCGCCATAAATAGGCATTCGGCAGCTTCGAAGTTCTTAATTAAAGTAAACCCATACAAGGGCTTATTAATTAGGAATACTCATGTCGATCGCTCAACCTTACCTTCTTTTTCTTGGGGATGTTACTGACCCACTCGCTGCAAAAACAGCTCGCGGTATTCATCAATGGCGACCAGAAATCTGCCTAGGTCAACTGCGTTTAACGGGTGATACCGTTTCACTGGGCTTAACGGATATGACCCTGCAAGAGGCGCAAGCGCAGGGCGCGAAGACGCTAGTGATTGGTACCGCAAATCCGGGTGGTGTTATTCCTGATTCTTGGCAGTCAACCATTATGGCCGCTGCAGAAATGGGATATGAGATTGCATCTGGCATGCACCAACGATTGAGTGAATTTTCACCGCTTGCTGACATGCAGCAACAAGGATTGACTAAGCTTCATGATGTACGCCATTTTGACGGTGTTCTTAATGTTGGTAACGGTAAGCTTCGTCAAGGTAAGCGCCTGCTTACTGTCGGAACTGATTGCTCAGTAGGCAAAATGTTCTCGGCATTAGCGATTGAAAAGTCGCTTAAACAAGCGGGAACATCCGCTCAGTTTAAAGCGACAGGGCAGACAGGTATTTTGATTGAAGGCAGCGGTATTTCGATTGATGCGGTGGTTGCGGATTTTATTTCTGGCGCAGTTGAAGCGATTAGCCCTGATTTTACCGACCACGATTGGGACATCATTGAAGGGCAAGGCTCTTTGTTCAACCCTTCGTTTGCAGGCGTGAGTTTGGGTCTTTTACATGGCGCACAAGCTGATGCCTTAGTGCTGTGTCATGAAGTTGGGCGACCACATATTCGTAACCTTCCTCATGCTAAATTACCAAGCATAGAACAGACGATTGAAGCCAACTTACAAGCGGCACGACTGACGAATCCAGAGGTGAAATTGGTTGGCATCTGCTTGAACACGTCGGCAATTAGCATTGAAGACGCTGAGACATTATGCCAAGAATGGACCACACTCTATCAAGTGCCCGTGACGGACCCTGTGCGTTTTGGTGTACAACACATTACTGATCATTTGCGACATTCACTTTAACGACTTCATCATTTCTACGTTTCCATTTGTTAAAGCGAACATCAACCGAGTGAAATTATGAAGATTACAGCAGAACCCATTACTATCGCGATGCAAACGGCTTTTCGCATCTCTCGTGGCAGCCGAACTGAGTGTCACGTTGTTCGTGTTTACATTGAACATGGTGGCAAACGAGCTCAGGGCGAATGCACGCCTTACCCACGATACGGCGAGTCATCGGAGTCTGTGTTAGCGCAAATCCAACAAGCGTCTAGCGCACTTGAAGCTATGTTTGAACGAGGCGTTACTGATCCGGCAGAGCTAAGAGATCATCTTCAGTCTTTATTGACCGGAGGGGCTGCGCGCAATGCGGTCGATTGTGCGCTTTGGGATTTTGAAGCTCAGCAGAACGACCAGACGTTTCCGAATAGCTTGTTTGAGTTGCCTGCTCAAATCGTGACTGCAATGACAGTCTCGATTGGCACGCCAGAAGCCATGGCGACTCAGGCTCGAGACTATGTCGCGAATGGTGCGAAACTTCTGAAAGTGAAGCTTGACGGCGAGCAGGTGGTAGAGCGTGTTCGGGCGGTACGAGAAGCTGCGGCAGATGTTCAAATTGTATTGGATGCGAATGAAGCGTGGACAGGATTGAATCTCGAAGAGTTGTTCAATCAACTGGTAGAATTTGATATTGCGATGATCGAGCAGCCGTTACCCCAACAGCACGATGCCTCATTGGCGCACATCAAGCACCCGATACCACTGTGTGCTGATGAAAGCTGTCATACCACTTCGCAACTTTCATCTTTGTTAGGCAAATATGAAATGGTCAACATCAAGCTCGATAAAACAGGTGGTTTGACCGAAGCATTGGTACTTGCTGAAGAAGCTCAAAGGCTAGGATTTACGCTGATGTCGGGTTGTATGCTCGGTACATCGCTGGCGATGCGTGCAGCTCTGCCTATCGCCGTTCAATCTGAAATCGTCGACCTCGATGGCCCAGTCTTACTTGGTCAAGATCTAGCACCATCACTGACTTATCGAGATGGGATGATTGTTCTTTAAGTTCCTAACAAATTAGCTAGGAATCTCTCCATACAAAAATCGCATAAGCGTTAACTTATGCGATTTTTTGTTTGTACCGTTTTACAGAGATAAGTAAACCATACTGCAACTACTCACTTGCTTCATTGAGTGGGGTGTACTGAACTGCTAAATACAACCCGCCTAGAAAATGCAGTGCTTGGCAAAATCGCCCGCTTCATTAGCCGTCCAGTCGCCTTTAGGCTTTTCTTTCATATCGGCACACCAAGCTTCACTGCCCACTTCTGTACAAGCCATTAGTTGCGTGGCAAGGAAAAGTATCAACGCGATTTTCTTCATAATAAACATTCCGTTGTCGTCTAAATTTCTGCTTATAACTGTATCAAATACCACAAGTGATTGTTATAGCTGCTAAGAACCTAAGGGCGTAAAAAATGATGCGGGTTAGTGTTGAGTTCGAGGGGCGTTAAAGAAGGAAGGGGTGCTTGGCTTTAAGATCGAAAAAGCCAGCAACATGTGCTGGCTTTGAAATTCTTAATAAGTTTCTGTTAGTTATTTCGCTTTAACTACTTGTCGAGTTAGACCAATTTCATCTCTTGGATGATGTCCGAAGCAATCTCTGGCTTCGTGCTTGTTGGTTTCTCGTGTAGGTCGGCTTTCAATTGTCCCTTACGGTTACTTAGGCCAGCTTCAAGTTTCTTGAGTGCTGCAGCGATAGCTGGGTACATAACATCGTCTGTCGATTTTGCTGTTACTCGTACACCTTCGTAGTTGGTGAATACTTCAACCTGATGTTGACCGTGTTCTTTAGTAATGATGATGTCGCAACTGATCAGTGATGGGAAATGGTTAGATATCTTCTCGAATTTACCTTCGATGTCTTTGCGTGACTCGTCGTTAATTGATACATGATGTGTTTGAACATTTATTTTCATAAATCATACCTTTCCAATGACTGTGTCATTTAAACGTAGCAAACATCGCATAGATTAACCAACTGAGAATTAGCACATGTGTGATTGACTTCAGTGTTATCAAATATTCTCTTGTTACTCCCTTGAAAGTCCGATGAACTGATCGCATATTATGTTTCGTGTTTTAAAGACATGTTCAAAAAAACTCCATCCTTGATAATTTGCGCTAACCTTCAGCGAATTCCCAGTGAATCTCTCTTTATCGGTTTTATAATTCCGAACTTGTCACTCCATTGATTTTCTTTCCAGCTCACTCACTTTTTCTTCTTTGATTAAAAACTCAGCTTAAGTTACTAATTTATAGACACTCAACTGCCCACTCCATATTGAAGTGAAACTCTCCTGCTGTGAGTTGAGACTCGGGTATGGTAATGCGTGCTCGAATATCGACTTCTTTATTGGATGCCAGTTGATCGACAGGAAATTCGACGCCCTGACGCCAATAATTAATGTCACCTTCATAGCGAACCGGCGTTTCGACTTTGAATCGCACAAGTTCTGAAATGCGAGACTCATCAATTGAGCCTAGATCAATATGTTGCAGTTTGAGCAACAATCGAGAATCTTTGCGATTGGACTCAAGCTTAAGCGTTATCGCTCGGCCATCGTATTCTCGGCCACTGAATTTAAGCCGTTTAAGCGTATTAAAACCATCAAAGCCATTAAGATTGATGCAGAAATGCTGGAGCTGTTAGGCAGTGAAGATGGCAACACGGCGATGATCAAAGTGAGCTGGGATGAGAAGGGAATGAAGGTCTATAAGGATGGCTACTTAGCGGATTATGAGTACGGGATTGCCCCTCATGAGATGCAAGAAAACTACGAATTAGCACCTAAGTAACTCGATTCGATTGCAGAAAAGCGCCTTACTTATTAGTGGGCGCTTTTCTTTTGCTCACCAAAATATGACGAAACTCACACTTTTCTGACAATTAATGACTTGTTGTGCTAGTATGCGCCGCTTGTCTTTGTAATTGATAAAAAACGCATTACCAAAACAGACTTTTCTGTTTACCTGCTTGTAATGACCTCATTCAGTTTGGCCTGACTTGGCTGAACATCTGCATTTTGCTCGGACGCAAAGAGAGTAGTTCTCACTACTTCACTATGTACATTTGAGAGCACCATCTATCAAAGGCCTTTTTGAAACAACCTAAATTAGCGCGAACTTAGTTCAGCGTGAAGGGTTTCGTTTTTCTAAAAATCCCTCCGGCGGCTAAGTGAACCTTAGTTGCTGACAAATAAGGAGTCTATATGACGACTACGGTATCTACATCCGTACCTACATCTCAAGCTGCTAACGCAGCGCCCACAGAGAAAGAAGTAAACCACCCGTTTCTCTCTTTGGTTATCATGGTGATCGTTGCTGCAATTGCAACTTACTTCATCCCTGCTGGTGAATTCGAGCGAGTGGTCATGAATGGCCGCACGGTTATCGACCCAGACAGCTATACACTCTTAGCGAGCAACCCAACAACATTAGCCTCTTTTTTCGAATCATTTTTTAAAGGCTTCAAATCCGCTTCTGGCGTGATGGGTGTTGTGGTGTTTGTTGGTGGTGCTTTCGGTATCATCAAACACATGGGGCTGCTAGACGCTTCGGTCGTCGCGCTTACCACTAAGCTTAAAAAGCAAGGCTTGTATGTCATCGCGCCAGTGATCATGACGGCGATCTTCTTTAACGTGACCTTCACCGGTATGCGTGAACTTGATGTCATTTTCATCTCTTTGATGATCCCGATCTGTATCAAGCTTGGCTATGACGCGATTACGGCACTTGGCGTTGTTTTACTGGCAAGTTGTGCCGGTTTCGCGGCCGCTTTGGCTAACCCATTCTTTACGGGTATTGCACACACTATCGCTGAGCTGCCTTTGTATTCAGGCATGTGGTATCGCTTTATTGTCGGCATGTTTATGCTGTTGACCGGTGCTTGGTATGTGTTGAATTACGCAAGAAAAGTAAAACAAGATCCAACTAAGGGCTTGTTACACGGCACGGGTTACCACTATGAATCAAATGTTGAAGCGAAAACACTGACCACACGTGAAAAGCTTGCGGGCATCGCGTTCTTGGGCGTATTCGTATACATGATCTTCGGCACGTTGACGATGGGGTTCGGCTTCACCGAGATTGCGGGTGCATTCGTGGCGATGGCTATTATTCCGGGTTTGGTGGCGGGTTTATCTTCGAACAAGATCTGTGAGTATTGGACCAAAGGTGTTAGCGACGTATTGATCGCGGTACTGATCATCTTTTTTGCTCGTTCAGTGCTAACCATTATGGAAGACGCGAAGATTGTTGATTCTATTATCTTCTATCTTGCACAGATCATTTCTGGTAGCTCTAAACTTGTGGCAGCAGCAGGGATCTACTTCTCGCAGGCTGCGATCAACCTGTTCATTCCATCGGGCAGTGGCCAAGCGGTGATCACCATGCCAATCATTATTCCGTTGGCAGATATTGGTGAAGTGACTCGTCAAGTGGCGGCACTGGCTTCTCAATTGGGTGATGGTATTTCTAACTATATTTACCCAACCAATGGTGGCTTGTTGGCGGTATTGGCTATAGCAAAAGTACCTTACACCAAGTGGGTTCGTTTCTTCTTACCACTGTTCTTGTTCTGGTCGGTAGGCGCTTTGGTTTCTGTTGTGATTGCTCAAATGATTGAGCTAGGGCCTTTCTAAGGTTTCTGTTTAATCGAATACATGGACAGTTAAGGCTTAACTGAAGCTGTGTGAGTAAATAAGAAGGCAGCGAATTCGCTGCCTTTTTTCGTTGTGCGCCGAGCATGGCGTTGATCTAGGAGGTGAAAGTCCTCTACGG
>NZ_JBFSUV010000070.1:0-17839 GCF_041467515.1 Vibrio sp. 10N.247.311.12 | reverse complement strand
GGCTACCGATGTATTGTTGAACGCGAAATGTACAGCAAAGATCAACACGCCCTAAACACGTTCATATAAAAATACTAATAACGTTATTAGTTAGAGAGTTGATGACTAATCAACTCTCTAACTAAAGAAATAGCGGCTAGGAAAAACCTTAAAACTTAATATTGAAATCTCGCTGTATTCAATAAATGGATCACAACATAAAAGGACTTGCTGACATGAGTGAGAGTAAAACAGAAATACTCAACCAAGATGCGAATAACGGAATTTTAGAGAAACTCTTTAAAATTAAGGCCCACGGAAGCAGTGTGAAAAATGAGTTGGTCGGCGGTGTCACCACCTTCGCAACCATGGCTTACATCATCTTCGTTAACCCACAAATTATGGCCGCATCGGGTATGGATGCAGGAGCGGTATTCGTCGCAACCTGTATTGGTGCAGCTATCGGTTGTTTGTTAATGGGGTTATTTGCGAACTGGCCTGTCGGCCTTGCGCCGGGCATGGGCTTGAATGCCTTTTTCTCATTCACGGTAGTAAGCGAAATGGGCTACAGCTGGGAAGTGGCACTGGGTGCGGTGTTTATCTCAGGTATCTTGTTTGTCGGGATGAGCTTCTACAAAGTCCGCCAATGGATCATTGAAAGTATCCCTGTGAGTTTACGTTACTCCATGACTGCGGGCGTTGGTTTGTTCTTAGGTCTAATTGGTCTTAAAACAGCAGGCATCGTCGTCGAAAACCCAGTAACACTGGTGTCACTAGGTGACTTCACTAAACCTGAAGCGCTACTGGCCGCTATCGCTTTCCTGATCATCGCTGTTCTTAGTGAGCGTAAAGTATTTGGTGCGGTGTTAATCGGTATTTTGAGTGTAACGCTCGTCGGTATGATGCTTGGCTTAGTGCATTACAACGGCTTCTTCGCGGCTCCACCAAGCTTAGCGCCTACGTTCCTAAAAATGGACATTATGGGCGCTCTCGATGTTTCAATGATCAGCGTTATCTTGGCTTTCCTTTTTGTAAACATGTTTGATACCGCGGGTACTTTGATGGGCGTGGCTGAGCGTGCAAACCTAACCAACCCTGAAACGGGAAAAATTGAAGGCCTAAGCAAAGCGCTTAAAGCCGACAGTATCTCAAGTGTGGCCGGTGCGTGTGTGGGTTGTCCGCCAGTAACCAGTTACGTAGAAAGTGCAGCGGGCGTTGCAGCAGGCGCACGTACAGGTCTTTCAGCAATCGTGGTTGGTGTGTTGTTCTTAGCGGCAATTTTCCTATCACCGCTTGCAGGCATGATCCCCGCTTACGCAACGTCTGGTGCTCTTATTTACGTCGCATTCGTGATGATGAGCAGCATGCAGCACGTCGATTGGAAAGACTTCACTAACGGTGCTCCCGCAGCCATTACAGCGTTAATGATGCCTCTGACCTTCTCTATCGCGAATGGTATCGCACTGGGTTTCATTACCTACACAGTGCTGAAACTGGCGACAGGTAAAACAAAAGACGTATCAATTTCGATGTACTTCCTAGCGGCTATCTTCATCGCCAAGCTCGTGTTCATCGGCTAATCACCAAACGTACTATCGCTTGGCCTGTTCGCAGGCTGAGCTATCAAGAAACAGCTTACAACAACATTTTTAAGAAAAAGCTAATTGTACTAATCAGCGGAACACACACATATCCGCTCGGTTAGTGCACCTTTTTTATGACCCTACGCAGTTTGTAGAAGTCATTATTTGACCGCCAATCGCCTGTAAACGGAAACACAGGCAGAGGAATATCAAATGAAACTTCTGTACACCCTAAATGAAAGACCGCCTCACGGCTTAACCTTCCTACTCGCATTACAGCACATGCTCGCCTCAATTGGTGGCATCGTCGCTGTTCCCCTTATTGTCGGCGCGTCAATTGGCTTGCCTAACACAGAGATCGTTTCACTGATCAATGCGGCGCTATTGGCTTCTGGTATTGTGACTGTCGCGCAATGTCTCGGTTTTGGCCCTGTTGGTATTCGACTGCCTGTTGTAATGGGCTCAAGCTTTGCCTTTTTAGGTGTGGCTATTTCCATCGGTAACGAAGGTGGTGTCGCCGCTATCATGGGCTCAGCACTTATCGGCTCATTCGTGGTAATTGGTGCCAGCTTCTATATGGACAAGGTTCGAAAGCTGTTCCCAACCGTGGTAAGTGGTGTAGTGGTTACCTTAATCGGCTTAACCATTTTACCGGTTGCCATGAACTGGGTTGGCGATTCTCCTGCCAACACGGAACAATTCGCCACGCTACCAAAACTGTTTCTCGCACTGGTCTCTTTGGGGATAGTGATTGGCGTATCGGTTTACTGTAAAGGCGCGGTTGCGGCCTCCGCTATCGTGATTGGCCTAGCAGGTGGTTACATTGTGGCGCTGTCACTCGGCATGGTCGATCTTGAGCAGATCAGCTCTGCTGCTTGGGTCGGTGGCCCAGAACCATTTAAGTATGGCTTTACGTTTTCTGCTAGTGCCATCATCAGCATGAGCTTGGTGTACATCGTGGTTATCGCTGAAGCAACCGGTGACTTCATGGCGCTTGGCAACAACTGCCAAACCCAAGTCAGCGGTAAAGATCTAAAACGTGGACTGCTAGGCGATGGTCTTGGTAGTACCTTGTCTTCGATTTTAACAGCGATGCCACTGGCGTCATTCAGCCAAAACGTCGGTATTGTGGGTATCACAGGTGTAGCAAGTCGCTATGTAGTAGCTGCAACCGGTGGTTTGTTAATTTTAGGTGGTTTATTCCCGAAATTAGCCGCTATTGCCGTCACGATTCCGAAACCTGTTTTGGGTGGTGTGGGCTTTGTGATGTTCGGGATGATTGCTTACGCGGGTATCCGCATGTTGATCAAGGCCGCAGACACCAAGCGAAATGCCTTAGTAATCTGTGTAGGTTTAGCGTCTGGCTTAGCCGTCACCTTCGAACCAAGATTGCTGCAACACTTGCCGCATGATCTAGCGAACTTTCTTCACTCAGGCATCACTACCGGTACTATCATGACGGTGCTATTGAACCTTGTTTTACCAAAGTCTTCACGAGCAGAAGAGCAAGAAGCACTGGCCGAAAGCCAAGCGCAAGTTGAGCTAGAAATGAAAGAACAAGCTGAAGAAGAACGACACTCAGACGAGCAATTAGAGATTCATCAAGCAAGTACAGAAGCAGACGTTCAAGCAGCATCAGATGACCCTGAGCCAAAAACGAACTAGCTGGTTCACTGACTAACGTAAAACCGATTTCCGTAGGATCAGGGCTGATTAGAGCATTGAACGTTTTAACGCCCTGATTCGAATTTATCTTTCAACAGCAAATACCAACAAAGACCCTCTTCCCTGAAAAGGCTGAGATGGCTAAGGACTACTATGAATGGAAACCATCTGGATTAAGAATCCTCTCGCAATCTACACTGGCTCGCAGGCTGATGCAGAAGGCGGAATCGTCATAAAAGGTAATAAAATCATTGAACTGGTTGGCAAACACAAAGAACCGACCTTACCCGTAGATTACAGCGCCGACGCCTCTCGTCATGTTGTGACTCCTGGGCTTATCAATGCGCACCACCACTTCTATCAAACCCTAACGCGAGCCTACCCCGGCGCACTCAATAAAGAACTCTTCCATTGGCTACAAAGCCTCTACCCAGTTTGGGCCAACCTCGATTCGGAGATGATGAGCCTCGCAACAGAGCTTGCTCTGGTTGAGCTGATGATGTCGGGCTGTACCACTGCTTCCGATCACCATTACTTGCTACCAGACGGGCTTGAGCACGCTATTGATTTGCAAGTCAAGGCCGCAGAGAAACTGGGCGTTAGAGCGATATTTACCCGAGGTTCCATGAGCCTAGGGGAAGATGAGGGTGGATTGCCACCAAGACACACCATTCAAACCGAACAAACCATCATTGATGACAGCCAGCGCTTGATTCGTGATTACCACCAGCGTGATGAAGGGGCGATGATTCAAATCGCGCTCGCGCCTTGTTCGCCGTTCTCAGTCACTACCGACCTGATGAAAGAGACCGCCAAGATCAGTGAGCGTGAAAACGTCATGATGCACACGCACCTATGCGAAACGCTCGATGAAGAAGACTTCTGTATAGAGAAGTTTGGCTTGCGCCCAGTTGATTACCTAGAAGATGTGGGTTGGCTGAACGAGCGCACTTGGCTCGCTCATGGTATTCACTTCAATCCAGAAGAGATCAAACGTTTGGGTAAAGCAGGCATTGGTATCAGTCACTGCCCAACTTCCAATATGATGTTGGCTTCCGGTATTTGTAAAAACAACGATCTAGAAGCAGCAGGCGTAAAAGTCGGGCTAGGTGTGGATGGTTCGGCCTCAAACGACGGCTCTAATATGATTGCCGAAGTGCGCATGGCGATGTATCTACAACGCCTGCAATATGGTTCCGCCAACGTTTCACACTTTGATGCATTGCGCTGGGCGACATCCGGTTCTGCCGCGGCAATGGGCAGAACCGACATTGGTACACTAGAGGTCGGTAAACAAGCCGACATCGCGATGTTCAAGCTCGATGACATTCGTTTCTCTGGCAGCCACGACCCACTGGCAGCACTACTACTCTGCGGCGCTCAACAAGCGGATAAAGTGATGGTAGCCGGAAAATGGCGAGTTAATGATGGCGCCGTTATTGGCGTAGACATGGAACAACTAATGCACCGCCACCATGCAGCTGCAATGAAGCTAGGTAAACTTGCGATGAATAATTAAATACTCTCTAACTAGAAAAGCGAAAAAAGGCCGACGTGATGTCGGCCTTGTTCATTCAGTTCGATTTTTAGAAACCGATTTACATCTTAATCCATCAAGCTCTTCGACTTAATCGCCTTCTTAGAAAGCTCTTTGGCAAAGGCTTTGATATCTGTTTCAAACTCATCGACGCTTTGGCGGATTTCATCCAGTTGAACGGTTTGCATTACACGGTTTTCCATTACGATTTGGCCGTTCACAATCGTCGTGTCGATGTTGCTTGGGTTCGCTTGGTAAACCAAGGTCGCGTAAGGGTCGTAATTTGGCATCATGTTCGCTGATTGTGTCTCTACAATCACGATATCCGCCTTCTTACCCACTTCAAGAGAACCAATTTGATCTTCCATGTGTAGGGCTTTTGCACCACCTAATGTCGCCATCTCAATGACTTGTTCAGGAATCATGATAGTGCGGTCAGAATGCTTTAAGCGTTGCATGTTGGCTGCGTAGCTTAGAGTACGCATGATATCGACTTGGTTAGAGCTCATTGGGCCGTCTGTTCCTAAGCCAATGCGCATGTCGGCACGATACATCTCCCAAGCAGGCGCAATGCCTGTCGCCCCTTTGGCGTTCGCCATTGGGTTGTATGAGATACCCGCGTCAGCTTGCTTGAGAAGCTTTTGGTCATTTTCTGAAAGGTGGATGCCGTGAGCAATCACTACACGCTCATCCAGCACACCAATTTCATCCATGTATTCGACCGGTGACGTAGCCTTAGTTTCATCTTTGATGCGTTTCTCTTCATTTGGGAATTCAGCAACGTGAATCAGCACCGGCACATCGTATTGAGCAGACAGCTTGTTGATTTCTTGCAGCTTATCTTTGCTCACGGTGTACACCGCATGTGGCGCATAAGCAGGCGTGATTAGCTCATCGTTTTTGTATTGTTCGATAAAGCCTTTGGCGTATTCAATGCCGCCGTAAGGTTCTTTGGCATCGACCACTGGGAACTTAATCACGGTTTCGCCGAGCACAGCGCGTAAGCCGACTTCTTTGGTCGCCTTGGCCATTTCATCCATGTGGTAATACATATCGGCATAAGTGGTTACACCGCTTTGTGCTAGTTCGATAGAGCCAAGCTTGGTTGCGTTGTAAATCAGTTCACGGCTTAGCTTTTCGGCTTCTAGAGGGAAGAAGTAAGCGAACAGACGATTCGAAATACCCTCTTCCCCTAAGCCACGAAACGCGATCATCGGTAAATGGTTGTGCGCGTTCACCATACCCGGCATGACGATTCCATCTTGAGCATCAATCACTTTTTCTGCGCGATATTGAGTCATTAAATCCTCGGTACCGACTGCGATGATCTGGTCGTTTTTCACTACAACAACACCATCTTCAATCACATCCATTTCTGAATTGATGGTGAGAACCTGTCCGTTGGTGATGATCAGATCAGCGTTGTATGTTTGCGTCGCGACCGTTGAACCGCAACCTGCAAGCAGAACTGCGCTGATGGTGCATGCCAAGCTTTTAAGCGTCATTGCTAAACCTTAATGTTGTGCGTGTAATATTGTTAGCGGCTTCATCTATAAGTTTCCAGCTTTTCGCTTTTCAGAAGAGTAAGTGCCGCCAATTTTCGCGATACTATAACCTGTCATTTAAATAAAATGGCATACCTAATCGAACCGAATTCAAGATAAATGAGTTATTGCACAACAGGTCACAAAAGAGGTTCTGTGCTTATAGTCACTCACACACCTAGATAAACGTTCAAACAACATTAGCTTTTCACACCACACCCTTTAATCACTAGCTGCGTGATGAACTCAGCGGCATCTTCATAGTCTTTGTCATCGAGCTGTTCTTTCTGCATCACGCTGCAAATCTGCCAGCCAAAATCGGCGTAAGTTTGAGTCGCCGCCCAAATGGTGAACATCAAGTGATGAGCGGGAACATCGTCCATTAGACCTTGTGCTGACCACGTTGAGAACTTATCAAGAATCATCTGGGATTGCTTATACAGCTCGTCACCAATCTCTTTTGGTAGCACTTTCGCGCCAGACATCACTTCATTGGCAAACACTTTAGAGGCATGTGGATGGTCGCGAGAAATGATCAGTTTGGTTTGAATATATTGAGACAAGGCTTCCACAGGATCGCTGAGCTCTTCAATCGGACGAGACGCTTCAAGTAAAGGCTGAGTGACGGTTTCAAGCACAGCATTGTAGAGCTTATCTTTAGAGCTGAAATAGTAGAATACGTTGGGTTTGGGAATGTCGGCCGCTTTTGCGATATCGGCCATTTTTGTTGCAGCATAACCATGAGTGGCGAATTGTTCACACGCGACTTCGATGATTAAATCTTGATTCTTTTGTCTGATCCTAGACATATTGCATCCTTTACAGCTCGTTACTAAAATCATAGTAATCAACGTGCTTCATTAGTCCAGAAGATAATCTCAGAACTCAAGGTCACCGCATTGATAACAATAAAATGGCCGATCTATTTGTTAAGAAGCGACCATTCCATACCGTGTTTTTGAACTGTTCAAGTTAAAGAATCAATATTGCGCGGAAGTCATTCACATTTGTCAGCGTCGGCCCCGTGGTAAGAAGCACATCGACTTGCTTGAAGAAATCGTAGCTGTTGTTGGCATCGAGGTAGTCTTGCGCTTTAAGCGACAGGCTCGAACCTTGTTGCCATGTTTGAGGCGTGATCCATGCGCCCGCATTGTCTTCCACGCCATCAATCCCGTCGGTATCAGCAGCCAATGCAAATATGTTGTCTTGGCCTTTAAGCTCGTTATATAGGCTCAACAAGAACTCACAGTTACGCCCACCGCGACCATTGCCTTTAACGGTTACTGTGGTTTCGCCACCGGAAAGTATCACGCAAGGCGCCTCAAATGGGTGCTTGTGATTGGCCACTTGCTTAGCCAACGCAGCGTGCACCTTCGCAACATCTCGCGCTTCTCCCTCTATGCAATCACTCAACACATAAGCCGGAATGCCTAAGCCTTCAGCTTCTGCTGCAGCGGATTCCAATGCCGACATCGGGGTCGCGATAATATGGTGCTCTGCATTTTTCCAACATACGTCATCTGGCTTTACGGTTTCTGACTCTGGATTATTTAACCATTCAAATGCCGTGCGTGGTGTTTCTATTTGGTAACGCTCTAAAATTGCCATCGCATCAAAACGCGTGGTGGTGTCGGGTACGGTTGGGCCAGAGGCAATCACACTAATGTCATCGCCCGGCACATCTGAAATCGCCAAAGATACGACTCTTGCTGGGTAAGCAGCCTTTGCTAGTCGCCCACCTTTAATCGAAGATAAATGCTTGCGAACACAGTTCATCTCATCAATGGCAGCGCCTGATTTAAGCAACGCCTTATTGATTTGTTGCTTCTCTGCTAGGCTGATGTCACCACCGGGCAAACTTAGCAAAGCAGAGCCACCGCCTGACAGTAGGCAAATAACCGTGTCGTCAGCACTCAAACCACTCACCAATTGCAGCATACGTTGGCTTACCTCTAAGCCCATCGCATCTGGTACTGGATGCGCCGCTTCAATCACCTCAATGTGTTCGCAAGGGGCGGTGTGTTCGTAGCGGGTCACGACTAAGCCTTCAAGATCACGCAGTGCGAGATCTTGTTGTTTTTTTGCCTGCCAAACCGCTTCAAGCTCTGCTGCCATTGACGCGGCCGCTTTACCTGCTCCTATAACGACAGTTCGCCCAGCTTGGTTAGCAGAGCGATAAAAAATGTCTTTAGGAAGAAAAGGTTCGATGTGATTTTTAGGTAGCGCCTGATTAACAGCACTTGAGAAAAGGGTTTGCAGAAACTGCTTAGCATCAATGTCCATCAGCCACTCCTTAGTTGACGGAGAAAAAAAGAACCCCGATACAAGGCCAAAGGGTGCCTGCTAAGATCAAGTTGGAAAGGAACAACTTCAACCTCTGCCTCGTATCAGGAACGCGTATAAAAGGAGACGAAACTACGCGATTTATAAACAAACAGGTGGGCTACGAATCAATAGCAGCCCGAATTAATTAACGAATCGAGTGGTCAGAACGTTTCTCAATCGCTTGGATAAGCGCAGAGTGGTCCCAACCTTCACCGCCCATTTCGGCGCACTCGCCAAACAGCTCTTGAGCGTTAGCCGTATTCGGCAGCGCGACACCCAATTCTTGAGCGCCCGTTAGCGCTAAGTTCAGGTCTTTCTGGTGAAGCGAGATTCTAAAGCCAGGATCAAATGTGCCTTCAACCATGCGCTCGCCGTGTACTTCCAATATCTTAGAGTTAGCAAAGCCACCTAGTAGCGCCTGACGGACTCGTGCTGGATCAGCACCGGCTTTTGAAGCAAACACTAAGGCTTCAGATACGGCTTCAATATTCAGTGCCACAATGATCTGGTTTGCGACCTTACACGTTTGACCTGCGCCGTTGTCTCCGACTAGCGTGATGTTCTTACCCATGATTTCGAACAGAGGACGAGCTTTATCAAAGGCGTCTTGTTCACCGCCCACCATGATAGTCAGTGCCGCATTGATAGCGCCTACTTCGCCGCCGGATACCGGAGCATCAAGGTATGACGCGCCGCCTTCGTTGATTCGAGCTGCGATTGCTTTGGTCGCGATTGGCGAGATCGAACTCATGTCGATAACCAGTTTTCCAGCTGCACCGCCCGCCGTTAGGCCTTTCTCAACACCGTTGTCACCAAACAGGACATCTTCAACTTGAGGGGTATTCGGCACCATTAGGATAATGATATCTGCTGCTTCAGCCGCTTCTGCTGGTGAATGACAGATCGTTGCACCCGCTGCCACAAGATCGGCAGGTGCTGCATTAAAGTGATCCGACAGAATCAAATCGTGACCTGCTTTTTGAAGGTTACTCGCCATAGGTTTACCCATGATGCCAGTTCCTATAAATGCAATTTTAGACATGTTGTTCTCCTTAACGTTTGAGGGTTACCAGACGCAATTAACGGTACTGGTGTAGCCAACCAAGGCCTTCTGTCGTCGTTGTTTTTGGCTTGTATTCGCAACCAACCCAGCCTTGATAGCCAAGCTCATCAAGATAATTGAGCACGAATGGGTAATTGATTTCTCCAGAACCCGGTTCGTGTCGGCCTGGGTTATCAGCCAGTTGGACGTGTGCGATTTGGCCAATGTTCTGCTGCATGGTCGGCGTAAGATCGCCTTCCATTATTTGCATGTGATAAATATCGTATTGGATAGAAAGGTTATTGCTCCCTACCTCTTTGATGATCGCTTTGGCTTGCTCTGTGGTGTTCAAGAAGAAGCCCGGAATATCGCGGGTGTTGATCGCCTCTATCACTAAGCTGATGCCTTCTGCTGCTAGCGCGTTTGCCGCGTAATGCAGGTTAATCACAAACGCCGATTGCGCGTCTTGTTGGGTCACACCTTGCGGAACAATCCCGGCCAAGCAATTCACTTGAGTACAGCCGAGTGCTTTAGCGTAAGCAATCGCTTTAGGTACACCCGCTTGAAACTCCCCAACTCGCGCTGGATCTACCGCGATACCACGGTCGCCAGCGTCCCAATCACCCGCGGGCAAGTTAAATAGCACTTGCTCTAAGTTATGAGCGTCGAGCTTTGCTTTGATTGCCTGAACATCAAAGGCGTAAGGGAAAAGATATTCCACACCTTGAAAGCCCGCTTCTGCGGCAGCTTCAAAGCGATCCATAAAATCAACTTCCGTGAATAACATTGACAAGTTTGCTGCAAATTTTGCCATGACTCTGTCCTTATTCTTTATCTGGTAAAACTATGACGGTTTAGTGAAGCAACGGTTATTTGGTGGAGCTACGGTTGCTTAGCAAGCCTCGCTCTATTGGAGACTTTTCGTAGAGCTAAACCTCAGCTCTACGGATACACATGACTTAATGATTACTTGTACGCTAGCGCCGTTGGGGCATCGTCGCGGCTTTCGGCAAGCGGTTCAAACTCGTTGATCGCATTGATCTCAACGCCCATCGCTATGTTAGTTACTCGCTCAAGAATCAGCTCAACAACAACCGGTACCTTGTGCTTGTTCATCAGCTCTTTGGCTTGCTCAAACGCCGCCGCAATTTGGTCTGGCTCACGAACTCGAATCGCCTTACAGCCTAAACCTTCAACAACGGCTACATGGTCAACACCGTAGCCTTCAAGTTCTGGCGCATTCTGGTTATCGAACGCCAGTTGTACACAATAATCGATATCAAATTGACGCTGTGCTTGGCGAATCAAACCTAGATACGAGTTGTTCACCAACACATGAATGTATGGCAGGTTGAATTGAGCACCTACCGCCAGTTCTTCGATCATAAATTGGAAATCGTAATCACCAGAGATGGCAACGATATCGCGATTTGGATCAGCTGCTCTTACACCCAATGCGGCTGGTGTTGTCCAACCTAGTGGGCCAGCTTGACCACAGTTGATCCAGTTACGCGGCTTATAAACATGCAGGAACTGAGCGGCAGCGATTTGCGACAAACCAATGGTGCTCACATAACAAGTTTCACGACCAAATACCTTGTTCATCTCTTCATAAACACGCATCGGTTTCATTGGCGCTTCATCGAAATTGGTTTTACGCAGCATGGTCGATTTGCGTTCCTGACACTCACTTGCCCAAGCATTTCGGTTTGGCAGCTTGCCAGCATCACGCCACTCTTGCGCCACTTCAACCATTAGCTCTAGTGCTGCTTTCGCATCAGAGACAATGCCTAAATCAGGACAGAACACACGGCCTATTTGGGTTGGTTCAATGTCTACATGTACGAACTTTCGGCCTTCGGTGTAAACATCCACAGAACCGGTATGACGGTTAGCCCAGCGGTTACCAACACCAAACACAAAATCAGAATTAAGCATGGTTTCATTGCCATAACGGTGAGAAGTTTGTAGCCCTACCATACCCGCCATTAACTCATGATCATCCGGAATCGAGCCCCAACCCATTAAGGTTGGAATCACAGGAACACCAGTGATCTCGGCAAACTGCTGCAACAATTCAGACGCGCCAGCGTTAATCACGCCACCACCCGATACAATCAGCGGTTTTTCAAATTGAGACATCATGGTTAATGCTTTCTCAACCTGCGCGCGTGTCGCTTTTGGTTTGTATGGTTCAAGCGGCTCATAGGTATCAATATCGAACTCAATCTCAGCCAACTGCACGTCTAAAGGCAAGTCGATCAAAACAGGGCCAGGGCGTCCAGAACGCATCAAATGAAAGGCTTTTTGAAATGCGCGTGGTACTTGAGCAGGTTCCAGCACCGTGGTTGCCCACTTAGTGACTGGTTTAGCGATAGATTCAATATCAACCGCTTGGAAGTCTTCTTTGTGAAGGCGAGCACGCGGAGCCTGACCTGTAATACATAGGATTGGGATTGAATCTGCAGACGCCGAATAAAGCCCCGTGATCATGTCCGTTCCCGCAGGGCCAGAGGTACCAATACACACACCGATATTGTCTTGATTGGTACGCGTGTACCCTTCGGCCATATGCGATGCACCCTCTACATGTCGAGCTAAGACGTGGTCGATTCCTCCAAGCTTTTTCATAGCCGCATACATAGGGTTAATTGCTGCGCCGGGAACACCAAATGCGATGTCTACACCTTCACGTTTAAGCACTTCTACCGCTGCTTCAATCGCTTTCATAATTGCCATTCGAACCTCCAATTCAGATTGTATACAATTAAACCAACTTTTGTGTACTATGAACCATCCTCGCTATTTATCAACCCCAGAATGAAACAATTTTGTTACATCAACCCATCGCATTAAGTACGCACTCATCCTGAAAAGCTTACAATTCATTGCTTTACATAAAATATCTTTACGTAAAAATAAATTACAAAAAGATCAAATGATAAATAAATGTTAAATACCGTTTGCTTGTTTACAATTTCTACAATATAAATATCCTTAAAAAGAGCATTTTGTATACAAAATGACATCGTATTGTTTAAAGGAGACAAAAATGATGAATGACGTAAAAGAGAGAGAAGAAGTACAGTGTATGCAGGTACTCGGGAATATGGACAACTCCGAGTACAAAGAGATCTTGTCTAAAGATGCATTAAAATTCTTAGAAGCTCTCGTCAATAAATTTGGAGATCGCCGTCATGCCCTGCTAAGTGACCGCGACACAAAACAAGCTCAATATGACGAGGGTGAGCTACCCAATTTCAGAAAAGACACCATTTCCATTCGTCAGAATAAAGAGTGGAAAGTGGCAACACCTCCAACAGAGCTACTCGATCGCCGCGTAGAGATCACCGGCCCTATCGAAAGAAAGATGGTGATCAACGCGCTAAACTCAGGCGCGAAAGTCTTCATGTGTTGCTTTGAGGATGCGTCTTCCCCGACTTGGGCCAATATGGTCGAAGGGCAAATCAACCTAAGAGATGCCAACCTTGAAACCATTAGTTACTTCGATGAGAAAAAGCAGAAGCGTTACCAATTAAACGACGATCCTGCACTGCTGATTGCCCGCCCACGAGGCATTCACTTGCCAGAGCAGTCCATTCAATTCAACAATCAGCCTATCGGCGGTTGCTTGATGGACTTCGCTTTGTACTTTTTCCATAACTATCAGTCACGTGCAAAACAAGGCTTAGGTGTTTACTACTACATTCCCAAGCTTGAGAGCATGGAAGAAGCACAGTGGTGGGACGATATTTTCAGCTTCACCGAAAACTATTTCCACGTACCCAAAGGCACCATTCGTGCGACCGTGTTGATTGAAACTCTGCCAGCCGTATTCCAAATGGAAGAGATCTTATACGCCATGCGTGATCATATCGTAGCGATGAACTGTGGCCGTTGGGATTACATCTTCAGCTACATCAAAACGCTGAAAAACCATAAAGACCGCATCTTGCCAGACCGCCACGGGATCGGCATGGATCAAGAATTCCTCAACGCCTATAGCCAACTGTTGGTGCGCACTTGTCACGCTCGTGGCGCATTAGCAATGGGTGGGATGTCAGCCTTTATTCCAGCAAAAGACCCGCAAGAAATGGCACGTGTAACCGCCAAGGTTATCGAAGATAAACAAAGAGAATCTCAGAACGGACACGACGGCACATGGGTCGCACACCCTGCACTGGTTGATTTGGCAATGTCGATCTTTGATAAGCACTTAGATGGCAAAGTAAACCAAATGGATTTCCAAAGCCCAGAGCATGTGATCAATGCAGACTCGTTGCTAAAGCCTTGTGAGGGCAGTCGCGACGAAGTAGGAGTACGTAAGAATATACGCATCGCGCTGTATTACATCGAAGCTTGGATTCAAGGCTACGGCTGTGTGCCTATCTACGGCCTCATGGAAGATGCCGCGACTGCTGAGATCTCAAGAGCCAATATCTGGCAGTGGATCCACCACGGGGTAACACTCGATGATGGCCAAACCTTTACCAAATCACTATTCCACTCTTGGCTTTACCAAGAGCTAGACACGATAAAACATGAAGTCGGAGACTCGCGCTATACAGCAGGTCGATTTGAAGAGACAGCTGATCTTTTCTATCAACTTTCTACAGCCGAAGAGTTCGCTGCCTTCCTAACTTTACCCAGCTATGGGCTATTACAAGAGTCCAGTTAGGACTCTTGTACCGAGCTGAATCAGTCAATGATATTCACAACAAGCGTAATGATTGGCTGACTTAGCTTGGTACACGGTCCCTTGAAAAACTAGGAGATAACATGGGAAGTTTGACTCTAAAACAAGCGTTAACCATCATTGATGGCACCTTAAAAGCAGGAAACAAGATCCACACAGAACCTTTGACGGTCGCCGTCTTAGACAGCGGTGGCAAGCTGATTTCTCTGCAACGTCAAGACGGCTCTAGCATGATGCGACCAGACATCGCGATTGCTAAAGCGTGGGGAGCACTCGCACTGGGTTGTTCCTCTAGAAAACTCGCCCAAGATGCTGATAATCGACCAGCATTTATCTCCGCCGTAAACGTACTCGCACACGGAAACATGGTGCCAGTGCCAGGGGGCCTACTGATTCGAGATAAGGATAAAACGGTACTTGGTGCGATTGGGGTCAGCGGTGACATCTCAGACATCGACGAAAGTTGCGCCATCAACGGCATTGGTTGTGCAGAACTGTTCAGTGACGAGATGCTGCAAGCTTAACTCGCGAATTCGCTGTACTTGAAGTTCTTAAACAAGCACAAAAAAACCGAAGCGATTAAGCTTCGGTTTTTTATTGAATCTAAAGGAAGATCAGAAAAACTACTCGTACGCACTCAACCATGTTTTCAGCAGCTGGTTAGTATTTTTCTTCTGGCTCGCAGACAGAGATTTCACAAGCTTCTTCTGCGTTTCAACATGCTCAGTCATCATTTGGTCAATAAGAATAAGACCATCTTTTGTTAACTGAACACTCACGCTGCGTCTGTCTTCTTTACTGTGCTCACGACTGATCAGCCCTTTCGCTTCTAGCTTATCAAGGCGATTGGTCATCGCGCCTGATGTCAGCATCATCGAGCCGATCAATTCTGACGGAGTCAGTCGGTAAGGCTTTCCAGAACGTCGCAACGTCGCCAGCACATCAAACTCACCCAGCTTCATGTCGTATTTTTTATGAAGCTCGGCAACTTGCGTCTCCATATACTTGGCAATACGCATAATCCGGCCCATCATTGCCATAGGCTCAGTTTCTAATTCGGGCTTTTCCTTTGCCCATTGCTCTACAACGCGGTCGATAGCATCCATTTGCAATCTAGCTCCGTGATTAGTCTTGTTTACTTCAAACTAGTTTAACATAAAGATACTTTACAACCACTAGTTCTCAGTATACAGTTCACACAATAGTTATCTTAACGTAAAGATATTTTAAATGAACATATTATTAGCAATGATCCCCGCGTTCTTTTGGGGAACAACCTATGCAGTGACGCAATTTACGCTACAGGAGTGGCCACCATTATTATTAGGTGCTTTGCGTGCGTTACCTGCTGGTTTGTTATTGCTAGCAGTAAAGCCGACACTGCCTAAAAACGGCGAGTGGCAGATCATTTTCACATTGGGTCTTATCAATATTGCGACCTTCTTTGGCCTGATCTTCGTGATGGCGCTAACGCTGCCTTCGGCAATCTCTGGCGTGGGTATGATCTCTGTGCCAGTGTTCGCGATGATCTTCCACTGGGTAGTGAAAAAACAGCGCCCGCATCTGATTCAAGCCCTTTCGGGTATTGGCTTGATCACCTTAGCGTGGATACTGTTTAACCCAAGCCAAATTGCTCTGAACCCAATCGGTTTAGGCGCAATGTTTGCCGCAATAATGTGTATTGTCATCGGCAGCAGCATTACCAAGTCACTGGGTAACCGCATGCACTGGTGGAAGGTATTAACGTGGCAGTTGATTCTGGGTGGTACGATTTTGTCTGTCGCGTCTGGCGTTCATGCATTCATCGACCCGCAGCCTTATGTTAATGCCGTGACTCATTTCGATACTCGTAATGCTATGGGACTCGTGTGGGTTATTGGGCTAAACACAGCGCTGGGTTACGGCATGTATGTGTGGTTGCTACAACGTATGTCGGTGGTTGATTTCACCTTCGGTGGAATCGCAAACCCAGTGGCTGGCATCGTGACAGGCATGGTGTTAATGGGTGAATCATTCACTGCAGTACAATACTCACTAATGACCGGCATGATAGTGATGTCACTGCTACCACAACTTATCCTTGCGGTAAGACAATCCAAACAAGTTAAGCCTGTTACGCAGTAGACGCAGCCTCTTAAACGTATTGCTCAAAAACGCGCCTCATTGAGGGCGAGTTTTTTGTTGCTACGCTGAAAGCAATAACCCAACAGCCATACTAGACGAGTTGATTACTTCCTGAGCAAAATTAGACCTCACAAAGAACAATGACTTTACTCAGGCTATCTAAAGTGAATTTATTTTCTATAAAATAATCATATTAGAGATCTAATTTCCACATAAAACTCAAATTAGAGATAAAAAAACAAAACTTTTCTCCGACTACCTTTCTATACTGTGCCACGTCATTAAGGCGCTACAAGCCTATGATTTAAAATAATTATTAATGAGTAGTCACCATGAATTCGAAGTCGCTAACTATCTTGCTTTTTGTCTCTGTTTGCTTAATTTGGGGAACCACTTGGTTCGCTATGGAAGTAGCATTGCATTCTATCCCACCTATTTTTGCTACTGCGTTGCGCTTTTTACTTGCAGCACCTCTGCTTGCAGTATTGGCGAAAGTCTTCAACCAACCACTGCTGTTCCCTAAAGGTAAGCGCCAATGGCTGCTTATTGTTGCGTTGATGTATTTCGCGATTCCGTTTACGTTGATGATCTATGGCGAGCAATACATCTCTTCAGGTTTAGCGTCGATCATCTTCGCCAACATGCCTGTGGCTGTGATGTTGATGTCTGGCTTATTCTTAGGTCTACGACTGGCGAAGCACCAAATATTCGGTTTGATTACCGCTGTTGTGAGCCTATGTTTAATCCTTGGTAATGAAATGCAGATGGGTGGCGATGACTACCTAATTGGCACGGTTTGCTTAGGCCTTGCTGTTGCGATTCACGCAGTGATGTATGTGCTGGTTCAAAAGCACTGCAAAGGCATTGAAGTACTAACCTACAACGCCGTACCGAGCCTAATTGCAGCTCTATTCTTATTTGCTGTATCAGCTATAGGTGAAAACGTGAATATTGAATCTTTCACTTGGTATTCAATCTCTGCTGTGGTTTACCTAGGCTTTGTGGCGAGTGTTGGCGGCATTGTTGCTTACTTTAAATTAGGTCAGGTTTCGACACCTTTCCAAGCATCTATCTGCTTCCTAATTTTCCCTGTGGTTGCGCTGCTGATCTCTTGCTACATCAATGGTGAGGTTCTATCTGAACAGTCACTTGTAATGATGATTCCTCTACTTTGCGGCATCTTACTGACCAAAGCACCAAAGGGAATCTTCAAGCTGCGTACCGAATTAAAAACCGTAAGAAACTGATCCGCGTGAAACCTATTTTGCGGATTAGATATACATATCCCACATAATCGAGTAGGAGGAGGCCTCACGGCCTCCGTCCTCTCACACCACCGTACAA
>NZ_JBFSUV010000069.1:0-20774 GCF_041467515.1 Vibrio sp. 10N.247.311.12 | reverse complement strand
CCGATGACCTCAACCTTGGCAAGGTTGCGCTCTACCAACTGAGCTAGTATCGCATTTTCATTCAAATTCTTTCTAGAAGAAAGAGAGAATGGAGGCGCCTCCCGGAGTCGAACCGAGGTCCACGGATTTGCAATCCGCTGCATAGCCACTCTGCCAAGGCGCCTTAGTAACTCCAATCGAATCGCTCATTGCCATCCTCTTGGGTACGGGATGCATTCTACGGATTCAGACGATTGAGTCAATATTATTTTTGTATTTTTAATTCGTTTGAATAGATTTCATACGAAACAGGCCAAATAGCTGACTTTATGTTCAAAACACACTGTGAGCGGGTTATTCAAAGGAGATCTATATCACATTAGATATCCACTATTGATAACTTAACCTTAGGTTAAAGATCAAAAAAGCGAGCCTCAGCTCGCTTCTTCATCAATGATGTTTTTCGTCTAACAAATCGTCTTTGGCAGCCATCAAGTATTGTGCCATTGACCAATAAGTAAGAACGGTGGCGACATACAGTGCAATGTAACCTACCCACACCATCCAGTCGTCGTATCTCCAGATAAGTACCCAAAGAGCGAACATCTGAGAAACCGTTTTGACTTTACCAACCCAAGATACCGCAACACTTGCGCGTTTACCGATTTCAGCCATCCATTCACGAAGCGCTGAAATGATGATCTCACGAGCAATCATAGTCACTGCTGGAATAGTTATCCAAATCGAGTGGAAATGCTCAGTAATCAAGATAAGAGCCGTAGCAACCAGTACTTTGTCGGCTACAGGATCAATGAATGCGCCGAAACGAGAAGTTTGTCCAAGTTTACGAGCTAGCATGCCATCTAGCCAATCTGTAAAACCCGCTACCCAAAAAACCATCGCTGCAGCAAAAGGAGCCCATTGATAAGGTAGGTAAAAAACGACAACGAATACTGGGATCAAAAATAGTCTCAGTAAGGACAAAATGTTAGGTATATTCAAACGCATATTATTGGGCTCTTATTAATTGCGCTTTAATGGTGCGGGATTTTTACTATTGTTTCAATGCTTGATAAATGTTTTCTGCCAAAGAATGACTAATGCCCGGCACTTTGGCTATTTCTTCGACAGTTGCACGCTTAAGTTCTTGTAAGCCACCCATATATTTCAGCAAAGCTTGACGACGTTTAGGTCCTACCCCTTCAATTCCTTCCAAAGCACTGGTTCTGCGCGTTTTACCACGTTTCGCCCTGTGCCCTGCAATCGCATGATTATGGCTCTCATCACGAATGTGCTGGATAAGATGCAGCGCTGGTGCATCGCTAGGTAAATTAAACTCTTCACCTTCAAGGGTTACCAAAGTTTCTAAACCCGGTTTACGCGTCACGCCTTTCGCAATACCCATCATTCTTGGTCTAAACGGCCAATCACCCCAATATTGAGAAATGATCTCATGAGCGCGGTTTAGCTGACCTTTACCACCATCGATAAAGATGATGTCTGGGATCTTGTCGACATCGAGTTGCTTCGAATAACGTCTCTCAAGCGCCTGAGCCATCGCTGCATAATCATCGCCACCTGTAATGCCGGTGATGTTGTAACGACGGTACTCTGGTTTAACCGGGCCTTCTTGATTGAACACCACACACGACGAAATCGTGCTTTCACCCATGGTATGACTGATATCAAAACATTCCATGCGCTTGATAGCATCCATCGACAGCACTTCTTGGAGCTCTTTGAAGCGCTGATTAATCGTCATCTTGTGATTAATCTTGGTGGTAATAGCCGTCAATGCATTGGTATTAGACAATTTAAGGTAACGACCTCGGGTACCAGAAGGGTTGGTATTGAAGTGAATCTTACGACCCGCCACTTCACACAAGGCTGCTTGAATCGGTGTGACGTCTTCCATTAGATCGGCATTGAGAATCAAACGGGTTGGAATGGTTCTCGCTTCATTATGCGCTAAGTAATACTGGCTTAAAAAGCTCGAAAAAACCTCTTCGCGTACCGTATTGTTTGGAATCTTAGGAAAGTGGCTTCGGCTACCTAAGACTTTACCTTGGCGAATCATCAAGATATGAATACACGCTACGCCATTCTCTTGAGCAAAGCCCAACACGTCCATATCTTCCATTGAATCGTCAGATACGTATTGTTGTTCTTGCACGCGTCGAATCGCTTGGATTTGGTCACGGAAAGCGGCAGCTTGCTCAAAGCGAAGCTCACGGCTTGCTGTGTCCATTTTGTCGATGAGCGTCTCGAGGACTAGCTTATCTTTCCCTTGCAGGAATAGACGAACATAATCGATAAGTTCACTGTACTCTTCATCAGAGATGATTGAGCTGACACAAGGCGCGGCACAACGACCAATCTGATACATCAAACACGGGCGGGTTCGGTTGGCATAAACCGTATCTTCACACTGGCGGGCAGGGAAAATCTTTTGGATTAGGTGTAACGTCTCACGCACAGCGCCGGAATCAGGGTAAGGACCAAAGTATTCGCCCTTTTTCTTCTTAGCACCACGGTGCATCGACAAACGAGGATGCTTGTGACCGCTAATAAAAATATAAGGGTACGACTTATCATCACGCAAAAGTACGTTGTATTTAGGCAAGTACTGCTTGATGTAGTTGTGCTCAAGAATGAGCGCTTCTGTTTCCGTGTGCGTTACAGTGACATCGATCTTGTCAATATTACTGACTAGAGCGCGTGTTTTTTCACTGTCGACTTTTTTACGGAAATAACTGGAAAGGCGTTTTTTGAGGTTCTTAGCTTTACCGACGTAAATAACGACAGCCTCGGCGTTATACATTCGATAAACGCCGGGCTGCTCTGTTACTGTCTTGAGGAATGAGACTGAGTCAAACAAGTTGGTCACTATACGATCTCAGTGTTAAAGGGTCTCAGTGTCTAACATTCCATGTCTAATCGCTAAATGCGTCAGCTCTACATCGCCACTGATATCCAGCTTACTGAACAAGCGGTAGCGGTAACTGTTGACTGTTTTAGGACTTAGATTGAGTTGTTCTGAAATATCCGTCACTTTCTGACCTTTGGTAATCATCATCATGATTTGAAGTTCACGTTCAGATAAGTCTGCGAATGGATTTTCAGACGCAGGCGAGAATTGGCTCAAAGCCATCTGCTGCGCAATTTCTGGTGAAATGTATCGTTGGCCACTATTAACCACTCGAATTGCATTTACCATTTCGTCCGGACCTGCCCCTTTAGTAAGGTAACCAGCAGCTCCAGCTTGCATCACTTTAGTTGGAAACGGATTTTCCGTATGAACAGTTAAAACGATGATTTTAACATCAGGGTTGAAACGCAAGATCTTCTTGGTTGCTTCTAAGCCACCAATACCAGGCATATTCATATCCATCAAAATAACGTCAGTATTGTTAGTACGACACCATTTTGCAGCATCTTCACCGCTTTCAGCTTCCCCTGCTACGTTCATTCCACGGACGTCTTCAATAATACGTCGTATCCCTGTGCGAACCAGCTCGTGATCATCTACAAGGAAAACATTTATCAAACTTGTATCTCCACACTATTAATTGGCTCTGCAACCACTGTGTCGTTTCATCTGTTTGAAACAATTGAACAAAGGAACAGTGGATCGCAGCATTGAGTACATCTTAACTTAATTACTAAAAAAAAGCTCTGTTGAATATGTGCTGAAACACGAACTTTAGCAAGTACTTATTAACAAATAAGCTAACTAAAACAACAAGCTTTTTCTAAAAATCAACCAGTTAAAACAACACCCAATAAAATTACACAAGATAAAGATATTTTCAATACCATTGAATAACCATTCGCGACAATTTCACTTATTTGCTTATAGAGTCCCGTTATTCGCCTCTACTAACTAGAATTTAGTTAGTATTTTTACTGCCTGTTGTGCGCAGAGGGTCGCTAGATGGTAGTATTCGATTCCCCATTTCAATAGGTTACTACATTGGATATTCAGCAAGGCTTTGTACTCACAAGACAAGCAAGAGATTTTTCAGGGCGCACACAAATCGACTTGTGGTTAAGCACCCCTCAAGGCCCTACTCTGCTGACGATTCAAAATGAAAAACCGGTATTTTTTGTCGCTCAATCTGACGTTGAGGCATGTCAGGCAATCGCAGCGAAAGAGTCGATCGATTGCCAATTTAAGCCTCTAGAATTAGCCACATTCGAGCAAACACCTCTCGCCGCGTGTTACACCTCACTGTCGAGAAGCAGCTTTGGTTTAGCGCAAGCCTTTCACAACGAAGAAATCCAAACCTTTGAAAGCGATATTCGACTCGCCGATCGATTCTTGATGGAACGTTTTATCAAGGGAAGTATTGAGTTCACCGGATCTGCTGTGCAAAAAAATCAGCATCGTCGAGTCTCAAACGCAAAATGCCGAGCAGGTGATTACTTACCCAGTCTATCTGTGGTCTCGCTTGATATTGAGTGTTCGGAAAAAGGCGTGCTTTATTCAATTGGCCTAGACAGCCCGATGGACAGCCGAGTAATCATGGTCGGCGAAGCACAACAAGCTGAAACCAATATCCAATGGGTTGCCAACGAGAAAGCGCTACTTGAAGCCATGATAGCTTGGTTCTCTGAATTTGATCCTGACATCATCATTGGCTGGAATGTTATCGACTTCGATTTTAGGCTGCTGCACAAACGTTCAGAATGGAACGAAGTGAAGCTCAACATCGGCAGAGACAACCAACCGAGCTTTTTCCGCAGTTCTGCTCAAAATCAGCAAGGTTTTATCACGATTCCGGGGCGCGTTGTCTTGGATGGTATTGATATGCTCAAGACAGCGACCTACCACTTCCGTTCTTGGTCTCTTGAGTCGGTATCGCAAGAGCTGCTTGGGGAAGGCAAAGACATCCATAACGTTCATGACCGTATGGATGAGATAAACCGAATGTTTAAGTTCGATAAACCCTCACTCGCTAAGTACAACCTTCAAGACTGCGTACTGGTAAACAGCATCTTCGAGCACACTCACCTACTCGACTTCGCGATTGAGCGCTCTCGATTAACCGGTGTTGAGCTGGATCGCGTTGGTGGCTCTGTTGCGGCCTTTACTAACTTATATCTGCCTCAAATCCACAGAGCGGGTTATGTCGCACCGAACTTAGAGCCAGAGAATTGGATTGCGAGCCCCGGCGGTTATGTGATGGATTCAATTCCCAATCTGTACGACTCGGTTTTGGTACTCGATTTTAAGAGCCTGTATCCATCGATCATTCGCTCGTTTCTGATTGACCCTATGGGACTAATTGAAGGGTTGAAGCTTGAACTAGGCCCAGCAGAAAACCAAGCCGTTGATGGCTTTCGAGGTGGGCAATTCCACCGCTCTAAACACTTCTTGCCCGAGATGATCGAAAACCTTTGGGCTGCACGTGATGTGGCGAAGAAGAACAACGAGAAAGCGTTCTCTCAGGCGATTAAGATCATCATGAACTCATTCTATGGTGTGTTAGGTTCGTCTGGTTGTCGTTTCTTCGATACCCGGTTAGCGTCTTCAATTACCATGCGTGGACATGAGATCATGAAGCAAACCAAGGTTCTGATCGAAGACAAAGGCTATCAAGTGATTTACGGCGATACCGATTCAACCTTCGTGTCTCTGAACGGCAGTTATGATCAGCAAAAAGCAGACGAGATCGGGAACACACTGGTCGCTTACATCAACGATTGGTGGACGAATCACTTAAAAGAGACCCACAACCTAACCTCAATACTCGAATTGGAATACGAGACTCACTATCGCAAGTTTCTAATGCCGACCATTAGAGGTTCAGAAACCGGCTCGAAGAAACGTTATGCCGGATTAATCACTCAAGGCGATAAAGAAAAGATCATATTTAAAGGGCTTGAGAGTGCACGCACCGATTGGACACCTCTCGCACAGCAATTCCAACAAACCTTGTATGAGATGGTGTTTCACGATCAAGATCCAACCGACTACGTCAGACAGTTTGTTGATGAAACCTCTGCTGGCAAACATGATGATTTATTGGTGTATCAAAAGCGCTTACGCCGCAAATTACATGAATACCAAAAGAACATTCCGCCGCAGGTTCGCGCAGCTCGTATGGCCGATGAGATCAATGCTCAGTTAGGGCGCCCTCTTCAATACCAAAATAAAGGACGCATTGAGTATTTGATTACTCTGAGTGGCCCTGAGCCCAAGGAGTATTTAAAGAGTGGTATCGATTATCAGCACTATATCGACAAGCAGATTAAACCGGTCGCAGAGGCAATACTGCCCTTCATCGGTTTAGACTTTGAAAGAGTTAGTGGGCAGCAGTTGGGTTTGTTCTAGCACTATATTCAATATGCTCTTAAAACGAAAAAAGCAGAGATATGTTCTTCAGCACACTCTGCTTTTTAGTATCAATGGATCGGTTATAAATCTCTATCCGATTCTGAACTCGGTTTTCTGATACTGCTTAATCAACCACTCACCAAAGCCATCAAGAATACCGATCACCGAACGTTTAGGGATTGGTCGACCAGAAAGTAAAATGCCCAACCTTTGGATTTCGACTTCTCGATCTGGGTGATACTTCAAGAACTGTTGGCCACATTCAACAGGATCATCGTACCAATATTTATCGCGGTACATCACCAGTGAGTAACTCGCCCGTAGAAGCTTCTTGGCAATAATCACCTGCGCAGCGACTTGTTGTTCTGGCGTTGTCGCTCTTGCGATCTTGTTGCGATACACCGCCAACCAGTTTTCCGCATCCATATTCCAGTGCTTAGCGATTTCCCAACTTGTTTCAAAATCACCATAGCAGTCTGATAAGTCTTCACCATGCACACACACGGCTAAATGCTTGAGCATAAAACCCCAAGTGAAGATATTGTCGAAATCGACTATCTCACTCACTAAGGTAGTTTTTATCGCCACTTGAGTTACCTGCGGGAAGCTCTTTTGGAAACGCCATTTGATGGTGTTCAACAAAGTGGTTCGTTGGTCAGGAAACGGTCGATGGGTCACCACAACCACATCTAGATTGGAGCGACCGAAGACGGCTTGCTTACGAGCCACACTGCCATAAATATAAATACTGTGCAGATTAGATCCTAACCCACCTTTTAGAAAGGTAATCAGATCGTTAACCACAGGTTGAAATTCAGGTTGAAAAGGCTGTGTTGGGTCAATAACGGGTAGCTGCATAGGTCGTTTCGGTAAATAAAATAATGATTTAACTATAACTCTATGATCGCCTAGGTGACTTTATGATTCAAGCTATTCCTATTTATAGCATCTCCGAGATATAATCAGCGGATAGACCCACTAAGGACAAACACAAAATGCCTAGAGCAAGTGAAATTAAAAAAGGTTTTGCTATCACAGTAGAAAGCAAAACAGTGATCGTTAAAGATATCGAAGTAACAACACCAGGCGGCCGTGGCGGCCAAAAGATTTACCGCTTCCGTGGTAACGATGTAGCAACTGGCGTTAAAACTGAAGTTCGCCACAAGGCTGACGAAATTGTTGAAACTATTGACGTAACTAAGCGTGCAGTAATGTTCTCTTACGTTGATGGCAACGAGTACATCTTCATGGACAACGAAGATTACACACAATTCATCTTCAACGGTGAGACTATCGAAGACGAACTACTGTTCATCAACGAAGAAACTCAAGGCATGTACGCGATCCTTATCGACGGCAACGCTGCAACGCTTGAGCTACCAACATCTGTTGAACTAGTTATCGAAGAGACTGATCCTTCAATCAAAGGTGCATCAGCGTCTGCTCGTACTAAGCCTGCTCGTCTTTCTACAGGTCTTACTATTCAAGTACCTGAATACATCGCGACTGGCGACAAAGTAGTAGTAAACACTGCTGAACGTAAATACATGAACCGCGCAAGCTAAGATACTTATTATGACCGAAGCTAACGACCTAATGTCTTATGACGACGCAATTGACACTGCATACGACATCTTCCTAGAGATGGCACCTGACAACCTAGAGCCTGCAGACGTGATTCTTTTCACTGCTCAGTTTGAAGATCGTGGCGCAGCAGAGCTTGTTGAAACTGGCGATGATTGGGTTGAACATGTTGGCTTTGAAGTCGACAAAGAGATCTACGCTGAAGTGCGCATTGGTCTTGTGAATGAAGCTGATGACGTTCTAGACGACGTATTTGCTCGCATGTTAATCAGCCGTGATCCAGAACATAAGTTCTGTCACATGCTGTGGAAACGCGACTAATACCGCTGTTGACGCTCATCTGCATGAGTAAACAAGTATTCATGTAAGCGAGTTAAAAGTTAGCCGAGCCCATTGCTCGGCTATTTTTATCACGCTATTTTCCATCGTGATTCATCACTTTCATCATCAACGTTAGATTCACTGATTATGACCAAAGCAAAAACAGACACACAATCAAAAGGCTATGCCTGCATTGGCCTAGTTAACCCAAAGACGCCAGAAAACGTAGGCTCAGTGATGCGAGCAGCTGGCTGCTACGGCGCCAACTCTGTGTTTTACACTGGCACACGCTACGACCATGCGCGAAAATTCCATACCGACACCAAAGAAAAGCACTTAGCCCTGCCTTTGATTGGTGTTGAAGAGCTGAAAGATATTATTCCAGTAGGCTGCGTGCCGGTTGCTGTTGATCTGATTGAAGGTGCTAAGCCTCTACCTGATTACAAGCACCCACCACGCGCGTTTTACATTTTTGGCCCAGAAGATGGCACGCTAAAGAAAGAGATCACAGATTTCTGTCGTGAGACGATTTACGTTCCGACCAACGGCTGCATGAACCTAGCAGCATCAGTGAATGTAGTGCTTTACGACCGATTAGCGAAAGGCGATAACTTCTCGAATCATAAGTAAATAGAACGAGATACGAGATGCGAAAAGATTTATAGATACGTGTAAACGAGATAAGAGATGCGAAGAGCATGCTTACTGCCGATTATGGCAGTATGTTTTCGATACTCGATTACTCGCATCCCGAATCTTTTATTTCTTCTAGACGTAAAAAAACCTGCTCAATGAGCAGGTTTTTTAGTATTCAGTGCTTTTAGCTAATGAAGCTTTACGCGCAATAAATTACGTAATTACTGACGTGTTCTTGGCTTAGCTGGTTTAGCCGGACGACCGTTGTTCAGTTTAGGCTTACTTTTGTTAGCCTGAGGTTTGCCTTTGTTTGCAGCTGGAGCGCTACGACCTGAATCAGGTGTTGTAGTACCGCGAGTTGCAGGCTTCTTACGCTTAGTTTGGTTGCTACGGCCTTTTGGTGCGTTTGCACGCTCTTCGTGACGCTTAACAGCGCGACGAATTTTTTGGCTACGAGAACGCTCACGCTTACGAGAAGTGTTTGAAGGATCAAGATCCAACAGTGTCTCTTTCTCAGGCTTAAGCTCAACAAGCTCACGCAAGTAGTTAACTTCTTGAAGATCTAGCTCTTTCCAACCGCCACGAGGCAGTTTCTTATCAAGGTAGATATCACCGTAACGTACACGTTTCAGGCGGCTTACTGTTGTTTCTTGTGATTCCCAAAGACGACGAACTTCACGGTTACGACCTTCGTTAATCGCTACATAGAAAGTATGGTTCATACCTTCACCACCAGCGTAAACCACATCTTCAAAACGAGCCATGCCGTCTTCTAGTTGTACGCCACGAGTAACGTTTTTAACTTTCTGCTCAGTCACTTCACCGAATACACGTACTAGGTACTCACGTTCAACCTGACGGCTTGGGTGCATTAGACGGTTTGCAAGCTCACCATCAGTAGTGAAAAGCAAAAGGCCTGATGTGTTTGCATCAAGACGACCAACTGAAATCCAACGAGAACCACGGATCTTAGGTAGACGATCGAAAACAGTACGGCGGCCTTCAGGATCGTGACGAGTACAAAGCTCACCTTCAGGTTTGTAGTAAGCAAGTACACGACAAACCACTTCTTCAGAAGCCTTGCCTGAAACAGTATGGCCATCGATACGGATCACTGAGTTCTCGTCTTCAAGACGCTCGCCCAGTTTCGCAACTTGACCGTTAACACTTACACGACCAGATTTGATTAAACCTTCTAGTTCACGACGAGAACCGTGACCAGCTCGCGCTAAAACCTTCTGTAATTTTTCGCTCATTTACTCTTTTCTACCTAATTGTCGTCTTCACAGACGTCGAATGAATT
Source organism: Vibrio sp. 10N.247.311.12 (assembly GCF_041467515.1). Taxonomy (NCBI): domain Bacteria; kingdom Pseudomonadati; phylum Pseudomonadota; class Gammaproteobacteria; order Vibrionales; family Vibrionaceae; genus Vibrio; species Vibrio sp. 10N.247.311.12. Next base: position 10,611 of record NZ_JBFSUV010000069.1, on the reverse strand, counting down.
TTTCGCGACCAAATCGCGGTCGCGTATTATCGCAAATAACCTGCCAAAAAGCACTTGTTATTTACTGTGGCAGGTTTGCTGTATCGTTACAGACTGTTAATCAGTAAAGCGATTATTCAAACGGCGCAGGATCGCCAGCACCACGACGTAGAACCACGGCATCATCGTCACTGAAGTCAATAACCGTTGTCGGTTGCTCACCTAAGTAACCGCCATTCAAAATGACATCAACCGCATGTTCTAGGCTGTCACGAATTTCTTCTGGATCCGACTCCGTAGTCTCGTTACCCGGCAGAATCAGAGACGTCGACATTAATGGTTCACCCATCGCTTCCAAAAGGTCGAGTGCAATCTTGTTGTCTGGGACACGAATACCAATCGTTTTACGCTTGGCGTTCATCAAACGCTTTGGCACTTCTTTGGTTGCTTTAAAGATAAACGTGTAAGCACCTGGTGTATGTGCTTTCAGTAGACGGAAAGCCACGTTATCGACGCGTGCATACAGTGATAATTCAGAAAGATCACGACATAACAAGGTGAAATTGTGCTTGTCATCGATGCGACGAATTTTACAGATACGTTCAAGTGCTTGTTTGTTTTCAAGCTGACAGCCCAGCGCATAACCGGAATCTGTTGGATAAACCACAACGCCGCCATTGCGAATAATCGCAACCGCTTGAGTAATTAAGCGTGCTTGTGGGTTATCTGGGTGTACATAAAAAAACTGGCTCATTATTGATCCTCGTTATCGAATCTCTCGACTCTATCATCAGAAGGAGCTGGCTCACCTAAAGACTATTCAGATGGTGAAACCGTTTGAAACTCCCAATCTTTCCATACTTCTTCGACCCCAGAAGGTAGCCAGAGATTGCGTCCAAGTTCCATCCACGGAGATGGGTAATGGAAATCACTGCCTTGGGAGGCTAATAGTTTGTATTGTATAGCATAATCCGCGAGTGTGCGTCTTTCTTGTTGCGCTTGCTGAGGTTGAGCTACTTCCATCGCATCCCCTTTCGCTTCAACAAATGCCGCTAGCAGGCGCTTAACCCACTTGGCTGTAAGTCCATATCGCCCAGGGTGAGCGAGTACGGCTTGTCCACCAGCAGCATGAATAGCCGTGACAGCATCACTCATTGAACACCAAGTTGGCGGCACATAACCTGGGTTATTACGAGTAAGAAACTTTTTAAACACCTGCTGCATAGTTTTCGCATAGCCATTGTCGACTAGCCACTTAGCAAAGTGAGCGCGAGTGATTGGTGCATCACCCGCAATCAATTTAACTTCTTCTAACACCCCTTCACGAGTCGCTTTCTCAAGACGGTGAGCGATCATCTCAGCACGCCCAATACGGTGTTGCTTCTGTTGTTCAATGAGCGCTTTGAGTTCTGGTGACTCAGGATCAACGTTTAACCCAACAATATGGATATCTTTGTTTTGCCAAACAGTCGAAATCTCAATGCCGTTTATCAACTGAATAGGAAGGTTGTTATCCGCAATATAGCTGCGTGCTTCAGCAAGCCCATCAGTCGTGTCATGATCTGTAATCGCTAGCGCTTCGATGTTAAAGCCAAGCGCTCGGTCAATTAGCTCAGGTGGAGTAAGTCGGCCATCTGAGGCTGTTGTATGACTATGTAGATCAATTCTCATATATTCTTTTTCATTGTTTTCAATTTTTATCGTTATATTTGTGTCAACACACTTGACCCGCAAGCAGAAAACTAGTTAACTAGTACACAAATACGAAGTATCACATTTGATAGGTTCACCATGTTACAAGAATTTAACCAAAACCATAAAGATAAAGTTTTAGAACTTTCTTCAGTAGAAGCAAGTTCAGAGCTTAATTGGTGGCGCACTTGGACAAGTTCTTGGTGGGCTAACGTGTACTTCTAGTTAAACAGTTTGTTTATAAAAAAGTTATCACTAAGCCCGCTTTAATAGCGGGCTTTTTAATTTGTCGAACATCTCACATTCAACTGACTAACAAATCATCGAATTGACCATATTCTAGATTGGGTGAAAGGTATCTTTATGCGACTATGTACGGCAGGAAATTTAAAGAATCATAAAGGAGGTCTTGTGAACAAGGCCATTGAAATCAAAAAGCTGGGAACCATTGAGGTCATCAATTCCTCAGTTCCTTACTCGCAAGATCCAACCAGCGTTTTTCATACTTTGTGTGAAAACAAAACTGATAGTCTTTTGTTGGAATCTGCCGAGATTGAATCTAAACAGAACCTGACAAGCCTACTCCTTATCGACTCTGCTGTTCGCATCGTATGTCGCGGACATGGAGTAACCTTTCAAGCATTGACTGAAAACGGTCAAGCGCTTATCGAACATCTCACTCAAAACGTGAAAGCAGAAATTAAATCTGACCTTACTGATAACGTTTTGACGCTGACTTTTATCGAACCAAGCAACGAATTAGACGAAGACTCACGTTTAAGAGAAGCCTCTTCATTCGATGCACTGCGTTTGGTTCAGCACAGCTTTGAGCAAGACGCGGATAACAAACACGCATTATTCATGGCGGGCTTATTCGCTTACGACATCGTGGCAAACTTTGAGCCACTAGGTGATGCTGAAGCAACCAACAATTGTCCTGACTTTGTATTCTACGTAGCTGAAACACTATTGCGTTTCGATCACCAAGAGAACGAAGGCCTACTTCACGCGAGCTTATTTGCTCAAGATGACAACATCAAAGCGCAATTAACTGACCGTCTAGCCGACATTCAAACTCAGTGTCAGTCCCTGAAAGCCATCACTGAAGTAACGCCGTTAGACAACGTTGAAGCTGTACCTAGCGTTTCAGATGAAGACTTCTGCCAAACGGTTCGTGATTTAAAAGAGTACGTAGTTAAAGGCGATGTATTCCAAGTGGTACCTTCACGCCGCTTCACTCTACCTTGCCCTGCCCCACTGGCGGCTTATAAAGAACTCAAACAAAGCAACCCAAGCCCTTACATGTTCTACATGCAAGACGATCTGTTTACTCTGTTCGGTGCATCTCCAGAAAGCGCGCTGAAATACGAGACAGAAACCAACCAAATCGAGATCTACCCGATTGCTGGTACTCGTCGTCGTGGTAAGCGCCCTGACGGTCAAATCGATTTCGACCTAGACAGCCGTATCGAGCTTGAACTGCGTACCGACAAGAAAGAAAACGCCGAGCACATGATGCTAGTTGACCTAGCGCGTAACGATGTGGCACGTATTGCCGAAGCTGGCACTCGCCACGTAGCAGACTTACTGAAAGTAGACCGCTACAGCCATGTAATGCACTTGGTTTCTCGTGTTGTTGGTCAGCTCCGTGAAGACTTAGATGCTCTGCACGCTTACCAAGCTTGTATGAACATGGGCACGCTAACGGGCGCACCAAAAATCCGCGCAATGCAGCTTATTCGAGACGTAGAAAAAACGCGTCGTGGTAGCTACGGTGGTGCAGTCGGTTATCTAACTGGTGAAGGGACTCTAGATACTTGTATCGTAATTCGCTCTGCTTACGTTGAAGATGGCGTGGCACAAGTACAAGCAGGCGCTGGGGTCGTATTTGACTCAGACCCACAAGCAGAAGCCGATGAAACTCGCGGCAAGGCACAAGCGGTTATCTCAGCGATTCAAGCAGCTCATACTAAGAACCTAACAAATAAGAAGGAGTCGTAATCATGGCTGATATTGTATTCATCGATAACTTCGACTCGTTCACTTACAACCTTGTAGACCAATTTCGTTCATTAGGTCACAGCGTAAAAATTTACCGTAACAACATTCCTGCAAAAGTAGTTGAAGCGGCGATCAACGAACTAGACAACCCTGTTGCACTGCTTTCACCAGGCCCTGGCGCTCCAGCAGATGCGGGCTGTATGCCAGAGCTGATTCAGCTTCTAAAAGGTAAAGTGCCAATGATTGGTATTTGCTTAGGCCATCAAGCGATTGTTGAAGCCTATGGCGGCACCGTTGCAGGCGCTGGCGAAATCATTCATGGTAAGGTGTCGATGATGGAACACCAAAACCATGCGACTTACCAAGGCTTACCTTCGCCATTGGCTATCGCTCGCTACCACTCTTTAGTGGCAACGCATGTATCTGATAGCCTAACGGTGACCGCTGAAGTAGATGATTTGGTGATGTCTGTGGTTCAAGAACAAGACAAGGTGTGTGGATTCCAATTCCACCCTGAATCAATTATGACGACCTACGGTGCAACGCTTCTAGCAAACGCTATCGAATGGGCTCTTGAGAAACCTCTTCGCCTTGAAAAGACTGGAAAATAGGAAACGATCATGGAACAGATTAATAAACTTTACGAACAGCAGTCTCTTACTCAAGAAGAAAGCCAACAGTTATTTGATGTGATCATCAAGGGTGAACTAGACCCAATCTTGATGGCTTCTGCGCTAACTGCACTGAAAATCAAAGGCGAAACGCCCGATGAAATTGCAGGCGCAGCAAAAGCACTACTTGCGAATGCAAACCCGTTCCCGCGCCCTGATTACGATTTCGCAGACATCGTAGGTACAGGTGGCGACGGTCACAACACCATCAATATCTCGACGACTTCTGCATTTGTTGCCGCAGCGTGTGGCTTAAAAGTCGCGAAGCACGGTAACCGCAGCGTATCGAGCAAATCAGGCTCTTCTGACTTACTGGATTCGTTCGGTATCAACCTAGCGATGACAGCTGAAGACACACGTACGGCTGTTGATGAACTTGGCGTAGCATTCCTATTTGCTCCGCAATATCACGTTGGTGTACGTCACGCGATGCCGGTTCGTCAAACAATGAAAACGCGCACTATCTTCAATATTCTTGGCCCACTGATTAACCCTGCTCGCCCTAACATCGAGCTAATGGGTGTTTACAGCAAAGAGCTGGTACGCCCTATCGCAGAAACCATGCTGCAAATGGGCATGAAGCGCGCGGCGGTTGTTCACGGTAGCGGCCTTGATGAAGTAGCGATTCACGGCGAAACCATGGTTGCTGAAATCAAAGATGGCACAATTCACGAATACACAGTGACACCAGCAGACTTTGGTTTGAACACTCACCCTCTTGAAGCAATCAAGGGCGGCGAGCCAGAAGAGAACAAAGCCATCACAACCGATATCCTGACGGGTAAAGGCACTGATGGTCAAGTTGGCGCAGTGGCAGTCAACGTTGCTCTACTGATGCGTCTGTTTGGTCACGAAGACCTAAAAGCCAACGCACAGCAAGCAATTGACGCGATGAACTCTGGCAAAGCATACGAGCTTGTACAAAAGCTTGCTGCACACGCCTAACGAACGACGAATCGAGACAAAGAACATGACACAGACTACCGATAAACTGTCGACCCACGTTTCAGTCAAAGAAGCTGAAATGGCGGAAGTATTAGCAAAAATCGTTCGTGATAAATACCAATGGGTTGAAGCACGTAAGCAGACTCAACCATTAGACGAGTTTAAAGCGTCACTAACTGCAACAGACCGCAGCTTTTATGACGCTCTGAGCGGAGAACAAACGGTTTTCATCACTGAATGTAAAAAGGCCTCTCCGTCAAAAGGTTTAATCCGTGACGAGTTTGACCTCGACTACATTGCTTCTGTTTACAACAACCACGCAAACGCGATTTCTGTGCTGACAGACGAGAAGTACTTCCAAGGTGACTTTGAGTTTTTACCTAAAGTTCGCAGCATTGCTAAGCAGCCTATCCTGTGTAAAGACTTCATGGTTGATACCTACCAAGTGTATCTAGCTCGTCATTACTCAGCTGATGCTATCTTGTTAATGCTATCGGTATTAGATGACGAAGAGTACAAAGCGCTGGCGGAAGTCGCTCACTCACTCAACATGGGTGTATTGACCGAAGTCAGCAACGAAGAAGAGCTTCACCGTGCAGTCGCTCTAAACGCTAAGGTGATCGGCATTAACAACCGTAATCTTCGTGACCTTTCGACTGATTTGAACCGTACTAAAGAGTTGGCGCCGCTGATTCGCGAACTGGCTCCAAACGCAGTTGTGATTTCAGAGTCTGGCATCTACACACATCAACAAGTTCGTGACCTTTCAACGTTTGCAGATGGCTTCCTAATCGGTAGCTCTCTAATGGCAGAGAAGAACCTCGAGCTTGCGGTACGCAAAGTAACACTGGGTGAAAACAAGGTGTGTGGTTTAACTCACTCTGACGATGCAGCAAAGGCTTATCAAGCTGGTGCGGTATTCGGTGGTCTGATATTCGTTGAAGCATCTAAGCGTCATGTGGATATCGAAGCGGCTCGTTTGACTATGAGCGGCGCACCTTTGAACTACGTGGGTGTGTTCCAAAACCACAGCGTTACTGACGTTGCGAAAACGGTTTCTGAGCTAGGCCTGTTCGCTGTGCAATTGCACGGTGATGAGTCTCAAGCGTTTGTCGATGAGCTAAAACAGTCACTACCTGAAAGCGTTGAGATTTGGAAAGCTTACGGTGTTTCTCCCGATGCTGAGAGCTCGCTACCAGAATTACTGGAAAGCAACGTGACTCGTCACCTGCTAGATACTAAAGTGGGTTCTCAAACTGGTGGCACAGGCCAAGTGTTCGATTGGAACCTAATCAACAACCAAAGCGCAATCATGTTGGCGGGTGGTCTAACCCCAGAAAATGCTAACCAAGCGGCTAAGTTGGGTTGCTTAGGATTAGACCTAAACTCTGGTGTTGAATCTGCTCCAGGAAAAAAAGACGCAGACAAACTGCAACGTGCTTTTGCAGCGATTCGCAATTACTAGTCCAAACTCGGCGCTAGAAATTAGAAAGCAGAAACTAAAAACATATTTGTGAGCTTTGCCTTTTGCGAAGCTCAAACAAGATTAAATGACTTGGTGTGAATACACATCAGTAGAATTGAAGGAATAACACAATGGCTAAACTCGATGCCTACTTTGGTGAATACGGTGGTCAATACGTACCGCAGATCCTAGTGCCAGCACTAGACCAACTTGAACAAGCATTTATCGATGCACAAGCCGATCCTGAGTTCCGCAGCGAATTCATGACGCTTCTTCAAGAGTACGCTGGTCGTCCAACGGCGCTAACGCTAGCACGCAACCTAACAAAAGGTACAAAAACCAAACTGTACCTAAAGCGTGAAGATCTACTTCACGGCGGTGCTCACAAGACAAACCAAGTTCTTGGTCAGGCATTGCTAGCAAAACGTATGGGTAAGCAGGAAATCATCGCTGAAACTGGGGCAGGCCAACACGGTGTGGCAACGGCTCTAGCGTGTGCTCTACTAGGTCTTAAGTGTCGTGTATACATGGGTGCAAAAGACGTTGAACGTCAAAGCCCGAACGTGTTCCGTATGAAGCTAATGGGCGCAGAGGTTATCCCTGTTCATTCTGGCTCTTCAACGCTAAAAGATGCGTGTAACGAAGCACTACGTGACTGGTCTGCAACTTATGAAGACGCGCATTACCTATTAGGTACTGCAGCGGGTCCTCACCCATTCCCAACGATTGTTCGTGATTTCCAACGCATGATTGGTGAAGAAACGAAGAACCAAATTCTAGCTCGTGAAGGTCGCCTTCCTGATGCAGTTATCGCGTGTGTCGGCGGTGGTTCAAACGCTATCGGTATGTTCGCGGATTTCATTGAAGAAGAGTCTGTACGCCTAATCGGTGTAGAGCCTGCTGGTAAAGGTATTGATACCGACCAACACGGCGCGCCGCTTAAACACGGTAAAACTGGTATCTTCTTCGGTATGAAAGCACCACTGATGCAAGATGAGAATGGTCAAGTAGAAGAGTCTTACTCTGTATCTGCGGGTCTAGACTTCCCATCAGTTGGCCCTCAACACGCGCACCTAAATGCTATTGGCCGTGCTGAATACGACAACGTGACCGACGACGAAGCGCTAGAAGCGTTCCAATTGATTGCACGTAAAGAAGGTATTATCGCAGCGCTAGAGTCATCTCATGCTTTGGCTCATGCTGTTAAAATGGCTCACGATGACCCAGAGAAAGAACAGCTATTAGTGGTTAATCTATCTGGTCGTGGTGATAAAGACATCTTCTCTGTACACGACATTCTTAAAGAGAAAGGAGCATTATAATGGATCGCTATCAATCACTCTTCACTCGCTTAGCTGAAAAGAATCAGGGCGCATTTGTACCATTCGTAACGGTTGGCGATCCTAACCCTCAGCAGTCTCTTAAGATCATGGAAACTTTGGTTGAAGCGGGTGCAGATGCACTTGAGCTTGGTATTCCATTCTCCGATCCGCTTGCAGATGGCCCGACAATCCAAGGCGCAAATATTCGCGCGTTAGATTCAAAAGTAACGCCAGATGTGTGTTTTGATCTTATTGGTCAAATTCGTGCTAAATACCCAGATCTGCCAATCGGCCTACTGATGTACGCAAACTTGGTGTACGCACGTGGTATCGAGAACTTCTACGAGCGTTGTGCGAATGCAGGTATCGATTCAGTATTGATTGCTGATGTACCAACCAACGAGAGTGGCGAGTTTGTTGCTGCAGCTAAGAAGTTTGGTATTCACCCAATCTTTATTGCTCCACCAACAGCAAGTGATGAGACGCTTCAATCGGTTTCTGAGCTAGGTGGTGGTTACACTTACCTACTTTCTCGTGCTGGCGTAACGGGTGCAGAAACCAAAGCAAACATGCCTGTGACAGCCCTACTTGACCGTTTGAACAAGTTTGATGCGCCACCAGCACTGCTTGGTTTCGGTATCTCTGCTCCTGAGCAAGTAAAAGAAGCCATCGAAGCTGGCGCTGCTGGTGCTATCTCTGGCTCTGCGGTTGTGAAAATCATTGAAAACAACGTTGAACAACCAGAAGCAATGCTTAAAGCACTTGCTGAGTTTGTTACGCCAATGAAAGCGGCAACGCAAAAATAATAAATAGGCTCCCACTAGTGCGATAATTTGCGCTGTGGGAGTTTTTCTCCGAGAACACGTCCAAACCCTCTCAATTGTTAAATTTCTGATAAAAACAACACCTCATACAAACCTGTAGCACACCTATAATACCCCACCAAAACATCACCACCATTTATAAAAATAATGACAAACCAAAAGGCAAACGTTTGCTTTAGCGTAAAAAATCATCAAATGACATTTGATTACTGCTTTTTGGTGTTCTTTCATCTCTGCTCATATTGATAAATGTAAAGGATACGTGTAAAACTTCTCGCGAAATATTAATCCAATGGTACATCGTACATTGGTGAGTAGTTCTGGGATTTTTATATTTAGTAGCACAGAGGTTATGGAAGTGTTAAAAGAAAAGAGTTTACTAAGCAACATCGGCGTTCAAGTCGTTATTGCAATGATCATCGGTACCCTAGTCGGTGCGATGATGGGTGACAGCGCAACTATGTTCGCTCCACTGGGTGCTATCTTCATCAATTTGATCAAGATGCTGGTTATCCCTCTAGTCGCGGTTGCCCTAATTTCAGGTGCTGCTGGTCTAGGCAACAGCTCATCAGCAGGTAAAGTGGGCGTGACCACTCTAGGTTACTTTGCACTAACGTCTGCACTTGCTGTAGCACTAGCGCTAGTAATGGGTGAAATATTCGAACCGGGTCGTGGTATCGATGTTTCTGGCGTTGAAGGCATGTTCTCTTCTGAATACGCTGCGAAAGGCGAACTTCCAACGTTCTGGGCAACCATCACGGGTATGATCCCGACCAACGTTTTCCAATCACTGAATGAAGCAAACATTCTGCAAATTCTAGTCTTCTGCTTATTCTTCGGTATTGCGATTTCTAAACAAGCGAAAGAGAAACGTGACCCTATCATCAATGGCGTAAACGCGATTGTTGACGCTATGGTTTGGATGATCAACAAGGTTATGATCATTGCACCACTTGGCGTATTCGGCCTAATGGCAGAAGCTGTGGGTACATTCGGTTTTGGCGCACTTATGGTTGTGTTCAAACTGTTCGTTGTTTACATCGCTGCGATTCTAATCTTCGGCTTTGTTGCTTACCCGCTAATGATTCAAATCTTCACTAAGACTTCTGCGAAGAAGTTCCTAGTGGCGATGAAGAAGCCTCAAGCGGTTGCACTATCAACAGCATCTTCAATGGCGACACTGCCAGTAACAATGGAAACGGTAGAGAAAGAACTTGGCGTTCGTAACTCTACGGCTTCATTCGTTCTGCCTCTTGGTGCGACGATCAACATGTCTGGTAACGCAATTTACTACGGCCTAGTTGCTATCTTCTTCGCACAGCTGTTCAACATCGACCTGTCTATGGGCGCTTACATTGCTATCATCGTAACGTCGACTCTAGGCGCAGTTGGTCAAGCAGGTGTTCCAGGTCCTTCTTTCCTAGTGGTTGCGGTTCTTCTAGCAGCTGGTATCCCTATTGAAGGTCTACCTCTGTTGTTCGCTCTAGACCGTATCTTCGACATGATCCGTACTGCTCTAAACATCACTGGTGATGCAGCATGTGCAGTCATCGTTGATTCTCTAATCGAAGACGAAGCGAAAGAAGCTGAGCTACAAAAACAGCAAGCGTAATATTAAGCTTCAGTTTGATTGATAAATAAAACCGCCTTCATGAGGTAATGCCGTTCACTTAAGAGTGAACGGCATTTTTGTTCTTAGCATACCGTTGTGG
>NZ_JBFSUV010000068.1:0-21675 GCF_041467515.1 Vibrio sp. 10N.247.311.12 | reverse complement strand
TATTCATCAACGAGTGCCCACACAGATTGATAGGTTTAAATTGTTAAAGAGCTTTGCTTATCGAAACTTTCTTTTTACAAAGAAACCCTTGAAAGCGGACGTGAATTCTAGCGATTTAATCTTAAGTGTCAAACACTTTTTAAAATTAATTTATTTCGAACTTTCCGTCTTACTGATTACCGCTGAAGCCTTGTGGCGTCTGCCGTGTCAGTGAGGCGGCATTATAGAGATCATCGTAAACATGGCAACCCCTTTTTTGATAAAAATTCAAAAAAGTTGCTTAAGTGTCTACTTTTACGTCAAAAGCGTCTTTCACAGGTCAAAGCTCATACAATTACAGGCATATCACTTAAAATTTTGCGACTAAATCTTTCGAAAATACCTCTATATCTAGTTCAATACTCCATTTATCACTCAGCTCTACGATGTTATCTAGCGATTGCTGAACTGTTTTTATCGTCAATGTGTTGTTGTCTAGGTCGTATACCTGTTTTTGCGTGGTGTAATAGAAATAAAGGATGGTCAGCGCGTCTCGGTCGCCTTGCTCAGCTTTGGGTTGAATACGCTTGAGCTTACGATAGATTTGATTATGGATTTGTTTAAGGTTCCATACATAAAGCGCTTCTTTGAAGTAATCATGCCCTTTCACACGGCTCGCGATAAATGCATTCAATGCGACTGATAAGATCACACCTAATACGTTCAAGTGGAAATTACCTGTCGATTCGCCTGCGATTGATTGCCCTGACCCGAATAGCTCGATCAGTATGGTTCCGAATACAATGGCGAACACTGCGAGTGACCCAACCAACGAAACCAACAACAGGTTCATCTTCTTTCTATATTCTTCTTTATTAATCTTCTGTAACTTCACCGACAGCTTCCTTATGTAAGTCACTTTATAATTTTGCGCATACTATCTATGTAAACATTGGTTCGCTTCAACCCTTACCGTCTTGTAATGTGGTCATTCTCTATTTAATACTCAAAGTTCGCGGGTTGGTGCTAAGTGCAACTCCATTTGACTTCATTAATAGAAAAGAGTTACATACCGCCACAATTTTGGTTATTCATCAATTCATGTTGATAAAGTCCGTTTCGCTTTATCACATACTGACAAGGTACATTCCATGCGTTCATTTGTATTACGCGCTCGCGCAGCCCCTACAGAGAGCAAACTTATCTTAGAAGGTGTTGGGCAAGACGCTCATACTGAGATTCTGGCTCATACTCTGATGAACACGATCTTCGTTGCTCAATCTCACCGTGAGAATGTCATCGTGCATCTTGTGCTAGAAAGTACTAAAGACTTTTCACGTACCATTACATTCGATTCAAATGAAATCACCAACATTGGCGGCTTTCATGAATCTGCACTGTTATCTGCGGTAGTAAGAGCGGTTGACGCTTCTCAAGGCATGACAAAAGAACAAACACGTCAGGTAGAACCGGGCATCACTGTTCGTACGATGAGCTTTGAAAAGTTGGTCAAAGAACTGGCCGAAGACCACCAGCTGTACATGATGGATAAAAAAGGCGACTTTATCCGTGATGCAGAGATTGCGGAAAACCCATGTTTCCTTCTGACTGACCACATCCCAATGCCGAAGAAAAGCTACAACAGCTTAAAGCGCTTAGGAACAGAAAAGATCAGCTTAGGCCCGAACATGCTGTTTGCTTCTCAGTGTGTTGTGTTGATCAACAATGAGCTTGATATTCGCGGTTTCTAATCTCCGAACTAATAGTCTCAACGCAAAAAGAGCTCAACTAAGTGAGCTCTTTTATTATCTATCTCTTGGTATCGAGGGGGTTATCTCATAATCAAGCCTGATTAACCAAAGATGAAGCTGTATAGGAAGCCTGCACCCATCGCCATGCTTAGGATAACGAATAGGAATGCTGCAATCATTTGGTTCTTGAAGATTGATTTAAGCAGGATAACTTCCGTCAAACTTGCACCTGCACTACCAATGATCAATGCCATAACTGAACCCAGCGCCATGCCTTTCTGTACTAGAGCTGCACTTAGTGGGATTACCGCTTCAGCACGAATATACAGTGGAATACCAATCACGGCTGCTACTGGAATCGCATACCACATACCTTCACCAGCGTACTGTGCAATAAGGTCTGTAGGAATGAAGCCGTAGATGAATGAACCAATCGCGATACCCATCATTAGGTAAGGGAAAACTTGTTTAAAATCTTTCCAAGTTGAGAACCAAATTCTCATCCAACGGCTAGATTCTTTCTTCTCTACGATTTCAGCTGTTGCGCTTCCATCCGCTGAACAGCATGAAACCGTTACTTGTGGCTCTTCTTTTTTAGAATCGCAGCAAGATGTCTCTTTCGCCATTACGGGTGCGGGTTCGCCACATGCACTTGTACCACATGAAGATTCTGCTTTAACCGGTGCTGCTTTCTTAGGAGCAGAGTCACCACAGCTAGTGCCACAGCTTGAAGCTGAACCTGTTGATTCATACGCTTCAGGTTTTACGTAACGCTCAAAGCCAAGCTTCTCAAGTGCGTAACCAGCCACTACAGACACCGTCATTGCTACAAGGAAGTAGAACACAGCAACTTGCCAACCGAAGGTAATCACAAACAAACCAATGATCACTGGGTTCAATAGTGGGCTACCAAATAGGAACACCATCATTGGACCGAAACCCGCTCTTGCACGCAGCAATCCTTTTAAGAAAGGAATGGTCGAACATGAACAGAAAGGTGTAATTGCACCCAGTAGTGCTGCTACTACATAACCCTTACCATTACGTGAGCTCAGGATAGATTGAATCTTTTCTGGTGTAAGGAACTCTTGAAGAATCCCAACAATGTAGCTGATCGCTAAGAAAAGGATAATTAGCTCTACTGCTAAGAAAGCGAACATATCAAGTGCGTCTTTCAGCATTGTTAACATTTCATTGCTCATAATTAACTCCAAACTGGATTGAAGGTCGGGCTCTATGAGAAAAGTAACCAACCCTTAATTTCGAATATTCTCGAATTATAGAAATAAACAGCTCCAGAACAAGCATTATTTCGATAAAAATCGAAATGATTTTCGAAAACACAGTTTTTCAATAACTTACACAGAAACCGTTTTTAAATTTGAATTCGACATACATTTCGACTAACATCGAAATTAAATCTTGAGGAGTTAATATGAACTTAGAAGTCGTTGCGAAAGCACTTAAAGAGTTGGGGCACCCTATTCGCCTAACCATTTATAAGAGTGTCGTTAAAGCTGGCTACCAAGGCATTGCAGTTGGCGGCCTACAAGAAGAGCTAGGCATTCCCGGTTCTACCTTGTCTCACCACATATCAAGCTTGGCGTCTGCGGGCCTAATCAGCCAAAGACGAGAAGGAAGAACTCTATTCTGCGTGGCGGAGTATGAGTGCCTAGAAGGTGTGATTGATTTCTTACAAGACGAATGTTGCGTAAATGAACAGTGCAACTAATGCACCTTTGAAGCTCGAACAAGTCTGGGCCGAGTATCAGCAAGCATTAAAGTCATTCCTGCATTCAAAGGTCAACAACTCTGCGGATGTAGACGACTTGCTCCAAGATATCTTGATTAAGACCTATCAGAACTTAGATAAGGTACAAGATGCTAGCAGTGTTAAGGCTTGGCTGTTCCAGTTAGCCAACAACACCATTATCGACTTCTACCGTAAGCATGCACGCCAACAACGTGATAGCCAAATTGATGCTGAAGATCTGTGGTTTACCGATTTAGACCACGACTCTGAATTTAAGCAGAAACTTTCATTGTGTATTGAACCTTTTATTCAGGCATTGCCAGAACAAAGTTCATCGCTACTGCTTGCGGTCGACATCAAAGGCCAAAGCCAAAAAGAGATCGCAGAAGCGCAGAACGTCAGCTATTCAACGGTTAAATCCCGCGTGCAAAAAAGCCGTGCTGATCTTAAGAACCTGTTTGAAGAGTGTTGTAACTTGTCCCTTGATCAACAAGGCAATGTGATTGATTGCGAGCTTAAGCCGAACGCCAGCTGCGGCAAGTGTTAATCGTTACATCGAATCCGTTATTTCAATAGAACAAAGCCAGCAATTAATGCTGGCTTTGTTGTTTTCATAATCTGCAAATCACTCTTTACTTAAGCAAATCTAGAGCTTGAGCGAACCGAACTATGCTGCTTCCGCTTTTACCACAGGTTGATAGCGCCCCGGTTTATGATTCATTGCTAGAATCAAGTTGGTGACTATCGCACCAAGCACAGACAGAAGAACCAATGACACATCAACAATGAACAGAGAAAGCACAACAATCGTGCAGTCTAATGCCATCTGAACCTTACCTGCTCGAATTCCAAAACGTTCTTGTAAGAACAACGCCAGAATGTTGAAGCCACCTAAGCTCATCTTGTGACGGAAAATCACCAGCATGCCGGTACCAATCAAGCCACCACCAAGTAAAGCTGCATACAATGCATGAATTTCGGCAATTTGAATCACGTGATACAAGTGATCCACGGCGAACGAAACAATCGAAACCGCGATAAACGTATTGATTGTGAAGCGCCAGCCCATACGAGCAACCGACAAAATATAGAAAGGTAAGTTAAGTGCGAAGAATACTTGGCCAAAGCTCAAATCTGTTACTTTGGTAATGAAGATCGCTAGACCAGCCGTGCCCCCGGTGAGCAAACCGACTTGGTTGAAAAAGATAACGCCGAGTGAAACCAATGCGCTACCTAAGATCAGTGCCAGTAAGTTTTCGCGAAGATTATGATCTTTATCCATGTGAATGACTCTCCCTGAATCTTTTAACATCGCGTTTCAGTAGTCTTGAAACGATTTATGCCCAAATTTACGATGTTTGACAGATAAGTCGAGTGAACGAGCAATGTTGCTTAGTGATTAGTTTGTATATTAGTTTTTACAGCTTTGTGAAACTTTAAATTAAACAGCTAGTTATAAGCCTTAATTTAGACTTTCATTCTTAATTAGATACTTGTTTCTATTAACTAACGAGCTTCAAGTTTTCTTATTTATTGAGCGCGTTTTATACCAATTCCAATCAAGCGACAATCTATGCATAAAACGCATAGACTACATCACAAATGGTCATTTGATACATACCCGACTCATCACTATGATGCGCGACTTCTTACAACATTGAGCGCATGTCAACACCGTATGTTTTCACAATCTCTTTTTGCCCAACTTGCCAGAATGACGTTATTCCTCGTCATTAGTTTGGTTATTGTGCATCACAGTCAGCCATTGATTGATCTCTTGGCTCAGCATGCCGTAAGCAGTGGTTGCCACCAGCAGTCAGGGCATGATCATTCTGGGCACGAACATCACCATGAGATGACTGACCAACACATGTCAGCGCAAGACCACTCACATCACCACCATTAATTTAAGAGTATTAGAATGAGCATTTTCCGTTTTCCTTTACTGGTATGGCTAGGGATAGGCACACTTATTATCAGTCTAGGGATCAGACAATCATTCGGCATTTTCATGATGCCAATTTCAGAGCATTTCGGCACGGGTCGAGAGTTTTTCAGCTTCTCTATTGCTCTACAAAACTTATTGTTCGGTGTGTTCCAACCTTTTGTTGGTATGGCCGCTGACAAATGGGGAGCAAGACGCATCATTATTGCTGGCGCATGTGCTTACGGTTTGGGTTTACTTCTTACCTCAATTTCTACCGAATCGAGCATGCTTTACGTTTCGTTAGGCGCACTGGTTGGTCTTGGCTTGAGTGCGACAAGTTACGTGATCGTGCTTGGCGCAGTAGCGAAAGTTGTACCAGCAGAGCACGCGGCTAAGGCGTTTGGCTTAACCACGGCTGCAGGTTCATTTGGTATGTTCGCGGTAATTCCGGGCGCACAATACATGCTGAATGAATTTGACTGGCAGAGTGCGATGCAAGTGTTTGGCGTACTGTGTTGTTTGATGATCTCTTTTGCGCTGTTCATGCGAGCGCCTAAAGCAGCCTCAAACAAACAAGCGCAAGCTGAAGAGAACCAAACACTCAAAGAAGCGTTGTCTGAAGCGTTTGCTCACAAAGGTTACTGGTTGATTCACGCGGGCTTCTTCGTGTGCGGTTTCCACGTAATGTTTATCGCAACGCACTTACCGAGCTATTTAGCAGATAAAGACCTACCCGCGAGCAGCGCTGCGATGGCACTGGCTTACGTTGGCATCTTCAACATCTTTGGGTCTTACTTCTGGGGTGTAATGGGCGACAAGTTCAGCAAACGCCACGTTATGTCTGCACTGTACTTAGTGCGTACTGTGGTTATCGGTGCGTTTGTGACTCTGCCTGTGACTGAATCAACCGCGGCTATCTTCGGTGCGGCCATTGGATTCTGTTGGTTGGGTACAGTTCCGCTAACGTCTGGCTTAGTTCGTCAGATCTTCGGTGCCCGTTACCTATCAACGTTGTACGGCTTGGTATTCTTTACTCACCAAGTGGGTAGCTTCTTAGGCGCTTGGGTGGGTGGTCGTATTTACGATTACTACGGTTCTTACGAGCCAATCTGGTGGTCAACGGTGGTGCTGGCATTTGCAGCAGCACTTATCCATTTACCAATCAATGACAAGCCCATTGAGCGACTGAAATTGGCAATGGCTTAACGTTTTATGCTGACTCCCCCACTAGCGTAAACAAGTCGTTCCAATAAAGCGAGTGAGTATTGAAAGGAAGCATCCTGAGATACTCACTCGCTTTTTTGTTGGTCGTTATAGTAGAAATTATAACTAGCGAAACTGGCATAAAGCTCACTGAATAATAAGACTATTATTTTAGTTTTCATTTATAGTATCCACCCGCTCCTTTAAAACTAATCCGCAGGCTTATGGAATACATAGATCAGACTGTCCTTATCGCAATGACACTCATTTTTGTCGGCTCGTTTGTGCAAACCGCAATCGGCTTTGGTTTGGCCATTGTTGCAGCCCCACTGCTGTTTTTGGTCTCTCCAGATTATGTGCCTGCGCCTATCTGTTTGATCGGTCTATTTATCTCGTTATTCAACGCTTTTAAACATAGAGCAAATATCTCTATTGGCGGATTAAAAATCGCATTGCTGGGCCGTATTCCTGGGTCACTGGCAGGTGGTGCTTTGTTGGTGATGGTTTCAACGAGCGTGTTATCACTATGGTTGGGCTTATTGGTAGTATTTGCCGTGATTGTTAGCCTACTGCCCTTTAGACTCGAACCAACCCCAACTAAGATGGGTATTGCGGGGTTCTTCTCTGGGTTCTTTGGCACCAGTTCTGGTATTGGTGGTCCACCGATGGCACTGCTACTCCAACACCAAGATGCCAATCAGCTTCGTGGTAACCTTTCTGCGTTTTTCGTGTTTAGTTCGATCATTTCGTTGGTTGTACAGATCCCAATTGGCTTCTTCACGCTACACCACTTGATCATCACTATACCTTTGCTGCCTGCTGCTTGGTTGGGTTACAAAGTGGCGTTAATGACGACACAAAGCATCCCTAAAGAGAAGATACGCATTGGTTCATTACTGCTATGTTCTCTCAGTGGCTTTACGGCAATCTGGCAGGGTTTAGCTGGCTAGTTATTGGCGATAAAGACAAGAAGAAGAAAGACATCTTAGAAAACCAACACAAACACCCAGTAGATAAAAGGACGCTCTATGACTTACGACGAATTCAACGCATTCTGCGAGTCACTGCCTGCAACCAGTTATGTGATGCAGTGGAATAACTCGCACGTTTGGAAAGTGGGTGGCAAGGTGTTTGCGATTGGTGGTTGGGGACCGAAAGATGAGCCTGCGTTTATCTTCAAGGCGTCCGATCAGAATTTCGACTTTCTCAAAGAAGAGCCGGGCTATAAACCCGCACCCTACTTTGCTTCACGCGGTATGAAATGGATTCAGCTGTTTGAAAGCACGTCACAAAGGGATGAGGAGCTGAGATACTATCTCATTGAGTCACACCGAATTGTGTCCTTAGGTCTAACCAAAAAGAAGCAAGCAGAGCTAGGGCTCAATCAGTAGCGTTTATTACGTACTGCTAATCTGAGCCCTTCTTTTGCAGTGAGGACGGATCCCTAAGAAGTCTGTTTCAAAAATGCAGGTAAATAGCGTTCTATTTTTTGCTCTGAGATAAGCGGCACCAATAAATAGATCAAACCCGCAAAGGCAATAGATCCGGCTAAGTCTTCTGGTCGATGCATGCCAAGCCAAACACGGCTATAGGCGACACCACCAGCCCAAACCAGTAAACCGCCGACTAGATAAAAGCGTTTCGCCTCTAGGAGAAGACCACCAAAGAACGCCAAACACACACCGACGAAAATCATATGTCCAGATGGGAATGAATAGTCTGTTTCGCCAAGCCAATGACGTGTTCGCCATTCACTGACCTTATCTTCTACTGACTCAATGGCCACGTTCTTTTCTTCTAGTGGCAGTTCATAAAACAGCTCCGGCATATCAACCACTTCTTGGGTAACTAAGTACTCAGTATATGGGCGTGGACTCTCCGTTGATGATTTAAGGAATGTCTTTGCTGCAAAGCTTAACACCAATAAAATACCAAGCTGCAAACAAAGGCTCACTAGCTTTGCTTTTGAGAACTTTAATGTCAGCACCAACAAAGAGAGAATCGCGAGTGTGATTAGGAACCCTTGATTACCCGCTGAATAAGTCACGAATGTCATCACAGCACCATAGAAAGGCAATACAGCACTTCCAAGGTCGAAGTCAGATCCAAAGATCAAAAAGGGTATGAGGGAATACAAACTTAGAACGAGCAGTAATAAGCCTTTGGATTTGTTAAAGAACAGAGAAGTCATGGCTAAGATCTTTTAGATAAAGTGGTCGGATGCTATCGCAGCTTA
Organism: Vibrio sp. 10N.247.311.12; assembly: GCF_041467515.1. NCBI lineage: Bacteria > Pseudomonadati > Pseudomonadota > Gammaproteobacteria > Vibrionales > Vibrionaceae > Vibrio > Vibrio sp. 10N.247.311.12. Next base: position 12,826 of record NZ_JBFSUV010000068.1, on the reverse strand, counting down.
GCATCGTCAATATCAATTTTATGTCAAAACGGTCAGTCAGCCGTCATGGTGTAACAATATTCGATTAATGGACCTCTTGAGTATTGATTCGGTGAACAGCCACGCCAGCACCAATAATGTTCAACATCCATTTATGTTCATAGAGATAGCAAAAACCACTGAAACCAGACGAGACAAAGGCATCATCCCATTAATAGACTACCGGACGCGTTCTGCTGATAAAGTGAACACTTACCGGATTATAAGGCCAGAATCTTAAAAACTTTGCTGTCAGTCCTTTAAATCCACTATTGAAAGGATTACCATCTGGTCTGCTTTCAAAAGCAAAACAGATTATTAATTTTTATTCTCAGGGCGGGGCGAAATTCCCCACCGGCGGTATGTCCTTAGCAAAATCTAAAGATAAGCCCGCGAGCGCTCGATTCGTCGAGGTCAGCAGATCTGGTGAGATGCCAGAGCCGACGGTTATAGTCCGGATGAGAGAGAATGAAAACACACTCGTTTAAGTTGGAAAGGCGTACCCGCGTGAGTTGGGTTCGTACCTCCAACTTAGGCGGGTGCATTTCGTTTTGGATAAAACCATAATGAGCTAAAGTTGACTTGTAATGAGTAGGCTTTGTTGTGCTCGGTTGAGATCCCTCATACAGCCCTGATTCTGGTGATATTTTAGGAGTTTAACCATGAATCAGTCTTCACTACTTGCCGAATTTGGCGAACCAATCACTCGCGTTGAAAATGCACTGCAAGCTCTACGCGAAGGTCGTGGCGTACTTCTACTTGACGATGAAGATCGTGAGAACGAAGGCGACATCATCTACTCAGTAGAACACCTGACGAATGCTCAAATGGCGCTTATGATCCGCGAATGCAGCGGCATTGTGTGTCTGTGTCTAACTGACGAGCAAGCGAACCAACTTGAACTTCCACCTATGGTTGTTGATAACAACAGCGCAAACCAAACTGCGTTTACCGTCACTATCGAAGCGAAAGTTGGCGTAACAACAGGTGTTTCTGCCGCTGACCGTGTAACAACGATCAAGACAGCTGCAAACCCAACAGCTAAGCCTACTGACCTTGCTCGCCCTGGCCACGTATTCCCATTACGTGCTCGTAAAGGTGGCGTACTTGCTCGCCGCGGCCACACAGAAGGTACTGTGGATCTTATGCAAATGGCTGGTCTTCAATCGGCAGGCGTACTATGTGAAGTAACCAACCCAGACGGCACAATGGCAAAAGCGCCAGAGATCGTTGCTTTCGGCAAACTTCACAACATGCCAGTACTGACCATTGAAGATATGGTTATGTACCGCACTGAGTTCGACCTTAAGCTTGCGTAACGTTTAGTGCTAAACGCTTAGCTCTTAAGCTAACGAAACTCAGAAATGAACATTGAAAGGTCTCACTCTTACTGCTTTTTCTAGTTAAAAGTATATAAAGGGTGAGGCCTTCTTCATTTCCTACACTGAAATCTAAGTTCCATCTCATCGCCCACGACTAACCTCTCAAAAAATCCTGCAAAATATGAAAAACATTCACTAGAATGGTGAAGTCATGCACCATCATTGATCATCCATAATTACAGGGAAATCATAAGCAACTGAAATATAACACTTATTTATTTTGGCACGGTGTCTGCACTACCACTAAGTAGGTATACAAATATTAGGAGTTGAATATGTTTGTAGTTATTTCAGTGGGTTTATCCCTATTAGTACTTGCGGCCCTGTTTCATTTCTCAAGGAAGAGACAAACAGCGCTATCACACAGGTTTGAAACCTTAGTTCTGCTTAGAGAATTATTGTTGTTATCACGCAAACATCGCGCGGCAACGCACTATGCTCTAGCTTATAAGTTGTCTAGCGACTCGATTCGCAAAGTGAACGAGATTTACGACAACATACTTGAAGTATCTGAACTGCTTCAGTCCCATGTGTCGTTTGATAGCCGCCCTATGTATCGCATCTATCACCTCAAGCTCATCGCCATGCACAGCGACTGGCAAAACCGTAGCTTGGTGCGTAACCAATCGATTCATGGCAAAACAATTCGCCATAGCATGTTCTTGATGGATGAAGTAATGATCATCTGGCTAATTCAGTCTGAGCGTGAAGACATGAGCCGTGAGTATCACATGAATTGGCAACAGATCTTAGACTGCATGGAGATCCTGACCAAGTTACGCATGTGCATACCTGATATGGAGAAGCCTGAGGAGTACGCGAGATTCAAATTCTACGCCTCTCAGACACACAGAAAACTCAACCAGTTATCGATTATCTGCCCTCTTAGTAGTGGGTCACCGGTTTGTACGCGAGCGATGCATGCACTCTCAGAGATCGCATCAAGTAACGAAGCGACCCAACCGGCAGATAGCATGTACGAATTAACCAGTGATATCTCTAGCGTCGTGTCGCAAGTTTACGACCAAGTATTATCCGACATTACGAGAAGCTTGTATCAGCCTTTACCAGACGTAAACGAAAAGGTAATAAATACCCGATTATCCGTACATCATTACATGTAAAGACTTCGTGAGAGGAGAGCGTGCTGGAACTCTGAATTATTGAGTTCAAATCCGATATCACCATTGATATCGGATTTTTGTATTTATGAGCTTTTAAAATTCTATCGCTATGTATCATTGCCTATGAAGTTTCAAACATCGCCAGATTTGATATCGCTAGACCAAGCTTCTGCGGCAAAATCAATGAACTGACGAACAACCGGCAGCTGATAACTACGAGACAAATACACCGCCCACAGCACACTACTCGGTGAAACAAACTCATCCAATATTCGTATCAATTTGCCATTCGCAATCAGTGGGTTGGCTAAGTCACAAGGTAAACGAACTACCCCTTTCCCGTGCTGTGCGGCGCGAGTTAGCACTCCAACATCATTAGCCTTGATAGTGCCAGACACCTCAACTGAATAGTGTTGATTGTCCTTAACAAAATCCCACTTAGAAACATTCAAGTGACGAAAACAATTGTGTTGTCGAAGCGCCTCGACCGTTTCAGGTTCACCATGTTTGTCTAAGTAGGCTTGCGAGGCACACACCACTGAATCAATAACCATTAGCTTTCGTGCAATCAAACTATCATCAGGTTGATCGGTATAACGAAGTGCAATATCGATCCTCTCATCCACCAGCTGAGTAAAGCGGTCTGAGGCAAACAGTTCGACCGTGATATTAGGGTGGCGCTCGGTGAACTGTTCGACCACATCCAACAACATGTGCTGAGTTAAACCAATCGGAGCTGCAATTCGAATGGTTCCAGAAAGATCATCGGTTTGATTGAGTGAAGTAACTTCTAGCTCAGCGGTCTCATGGAGGATCTTCTCACAGCGCTGCAGAGCGATTTCCCCTGCCGCGGTTAAGCTCACCTTTCGAGTCGTCCTATGTAATAGCCTCTGCTTCAGCCACCCTTCTATCTCTTGAACATGACGTGAAACCTGCAACCGACTCATGTCCAAATGCTCAGCTGCTTGGGTGAAGCTGGCACAATTCGCAACTTCGACAAAGCTACGCATTGCCGTCAACCTATCCATCACACTCTCCTTGAACTGTTTAACTGCTAACCTAACCTTATTAGATAACTATATGGATACAATCTACATCATTTTGCGATATTTATCGCAACCTAGTGAGCTATTAGACTGCAATGGCTGTCGAGAAAACGACTCAATAAATTAGATAATTGGAGAGACATTATGAAAATTGCAGTATTAGGTGCATCAGGTTGGATTGGTAGTCACATCGCTCAAGAAGCTCAATCTCGTGGTCACGAGGTCGTTGCTGTTGTAAGAGATGCAAGCCGCGTGGAAACCAAAGGCATTGAAGTTCGTTCATTTGATTTACAAGATGAAGCCGCAAGTCTAGCAAACGCACTATCCGGCGTTGATGCAGTCATTACTTCGATTGGCGGACGTGCTCTGGGTAATCACGACATCGTAAAAAACACTGCGACTAAATTGCTGGCAACATTACCGAGCATCGGTATCGATCGCCTACTTTGGGTTGGCGGAGCTGGCTCATTAGAAGTAGCGCCAAACGTACCGCTAGTGACTGTTCCTGACTTCCCTGCGGATTACAAAAACGAAGCGCTAGCACAGGGCGAAGCTCTTGAAGTGTTCAAGCAATCTAATAGCGAAGTTAACTGGACGTTCGTTAGCCCTGCCGCAGAAATATTCCCGGGCGAGAAACTATCGACCTACCGCACTGGTGGCGATCAACTGCTCACCGACGAAGATGGTAACAGCAAAATTTCAGTCAGCGATTACGCTATTGCGATGATTGATGAACTCGAAGCTGGCAAATTCCCACGCCAACGTATTGGTGTTGCGTACTAGTCAGCTCATATATAAAAACTAAAAAAAGCCGCTTGTTCAAAACAATGCGGCTTTCTCATCTTTTACTGAGCATTCCTTTAATCCAATGGCAGATGCCCTGTTTTCACTAGGATAACCGTCTCTTCTTCCACATAAGGAAAATGCTCACTCATGTGTGGGCTGCGCATCCATGTGTGTTTTGGATACTCACCATGTTCGTCTTTAAAGGTGCCAGAAAGTACAAATATCTCTTCACCGCCAAAGTGACGGTGCGGCTGAAAACGTTCGCCAACAGGCCACTTCACTAACGCGACATGCTCGTGTTCGAACTCATGCAGTGGCATCACTTGTAAGCCGCCAATACCCTGAAGCCATTCTGTTTCCAAAGTATTAATACGAACTTGAGTTAAGTCTCTCGCGTCAAACTGGTTGAGCTTAACCAAGATCGTACAGCCATTTTTGCTGGATGGGGAATGCGCGCTGCCCGGCGGATTACGGATATAAGTGCCCGCTGGGAAATCTCCGGTTTCATCAGAGAACACACCCTCTAATACGAAGATCTCTTCACCTTGCGGATGTGGGTGCTCAGAAAACGAAGAGTCAGGATCGTACTTCACCACGCTGGTCGTGTGGCCCGATTCTTTCTCTTCTCTTTCAAGTGGCTTACGCCAAACCCCTTTAGCAGGGCTTGCGACCCAATCTAATGTCTCGGTTTCTATAACCAGTCTCTTTGAAAAGTCCATATTGAACATAATGGCGACCTTACTCTTGTTATCGTTTTAATTATTATTGTTGTCTTTCTCGTTTCTATTCTACGCGAATACTGATCAAGGAGGCTATCTCGCTGCTATTTTGCCTGCGCGATAGCCACCTAAAAAGAAACCTAATTAATTTCGGCCAGCAATCACTCCGCCATCAACATCCCAGATTGCACCCGTTACCCAATCTGCACTGTCTGACAGTAGGAAAGAGATGCTATTAGCGATGTCTTTCGGCAAACCTACTCGACCAATAGGATGGAACGCGTTGAAGCCTTCTAGCGCTTGATCCACTTCTTCAGGTTTGATGAAAGATTCGTAAATCGGCGTTTTAACAACAGCAGGAGAAACCGCATTCACGCGAATGTTGTAGTCCGCAAGCTCCATCGCCATGTGCTGTGTTAAAGCGTGCAAGCCAGCTTTTGCCATTGAATACGCAGAGGATGGTGTCGCTCTAATAGCTTGTTTGGCCCACATAGAGCCTACATTTACCACGTTTCCGCCACCGTTTTTGATCATCAACTTGCTGACAGCTTGAGTGATGAAGAAGGTTGCTTTATTGAGCTGCATGTATTGCTCGTAATCAGATTCTTGGTGTTCAATAAACGCTTTAGGGTTGAAGTAACCAGCCGCATTCACAAGGTAACCAATACCTTCTTCGAGCGACTCTAAATGCGTAATAAGACGAGACACACTTGCATCATCATAAAGGTTAGCTTGCCAGCCTGAAGCATGACCGAGCGATTGCAGCTCTGACACCGCTTTATCTAACTTAGTTGGGTTATTGCCGACCACCAACACATGGATGTTTTGAGCGACTAACTGCTTCGCTGTTTCAAAGCCCATGCCGCTTGTGCCACCAATTACGACTGCAATACCATTTTTAGTGAAGTTCATTTTGTTACCTCCTAAGTCATGTGAACGTGGTAATCTTAGGCTTTGAACTAACACTATGAATAGTAAGTACAAATCGGTTAGGTAGGTACTTATTGGTACATCTTTATGAAAAATCAGGAAAACTTTTTTTCAAGAAAATCGGCACCAGAGCGTTCCGCTCGTATGGTCGAAACCATCTACGGCTGTAAATGGTCGCTAACGGTTTACCAATTACTGGCAAATGGCATTAATCGCCCCGGTGAAATGGTGCGCTCGGTCGAAGGGTTATCGACCAAAGTATTGAATGAATGCTTGAAGCGAAATGTTGAGTTTGGGATTTTGGATAAGCAGATGTTCAACGAACTACCACCAAGAGTTGAATACCAAGTGACGCCGTTCGGCGAGAAGTTCTTGTTGATTCTAGACCAGCTGGAAAACCTACAAAACGAAATCGACGAAATTTAAGTCTAAGCCAATCCAACTATTGTCAAAAAACGGAAGACAAAAAAAGGAAGACGGAAGACAGCAAATATACTTAGCTCACTGGCATTTGCTCAAAGCGACTTTTCACGAAATCAATAAAGGTTCTAATACGGCTTGGTTGATAGCGGTCTCGATGGTAGATCGCTGAAAAGTCCACTTTCGGCACTATCCACTCATTAAACACCTGCTCCAATTGCCCATCATTGATCTCTTGCAAGCAATAGATGGTTGGTACACGAATAATTCCGTTGCCCGATTTCGCGCCCTGTACTAACACTCGCCCATTCTTACATTGCAGCCTACCCGTCACATGAACATCGACTGTTTTCTTGGTGTCATCCAAAGCTTGAAAGCTCCACTTACGCACAGACCCCGTTAAGCAGTCATGGTGAATGAGATCTTTAGGATGGTTTGGCTTTCCTTTGCGAGCAAAATATTCAGGGCTTGCGAGCGTTCCCATCTCGATGTCCAAAAGCTTTCTCGCGATAAAGCCCGCATCTTCAAGGCTTCCCATACGAAATGCGATATCGAAAGCGTCTTCAATCAGGTCGACTCGGTTGCTACTGAAATCAAGGCTGATGCTGATGTCTGGGTAGAGTTGCATGAACTCATTGACCAGATCCGCGATGATCACCTCGCCCAGATAACCGCCAACACAGTTTACTTTTATGTCGCCACGTACTTCTTCGACGTCATCCACAGCAGCAATCAAGGCTTGGTCTATATTATCTAAGGCTTGTTCACATCTCGCGTACAGATCTTGCCCTGCGTGAGTCAACCTTAAGGTTCGAGTGGTGCGGATAAACAGTGTCACACCCATCTGCTTTTCTAGGCTGCTCACTTGGCGTGATACGTGGGAACGAGACACATCCAACTCCTCCGCCGCTTTGGTGAAATTACCTAAACGAGCGATCAGCACGAAAGAACGAATATCAGACAGGTTAATTTGATTAAGCATAGTCGCCAGCTTACTAATGGAGTTATGAGATAGACACTTTTATTGTTGCACCACAGCAACAGTGTTTCAAGTAAAGCGCTATATATCAACAATTCTATTTTCCTTAATATACCTCCATCGCAACGAAGCAAGGCAACAAGCACTTGATTCGAATGCACTTAAACAACCCGTCGTAGCCAACCGACGCAATAAAAGTACAGAGGAAATAAAATGAAAAAACTAATCGTAATTACAGGTGCAAGCTCTGGTATTGGTGAAGCAATCGCTCGTCGTCTAAGCGATGAAGGTCACCCTCTGCTACTTTTAGCTCGTCGTATTGACCGCCTTGAAGCGCTGAACCTACCAAATTCACTGTCAGTGAAAGTAGACGTAACAGACAAAGCGTCTTTTGATGCGGCAATCGCACAAGGTGAAGCGAAGTTTGGCCCTGTAGATGCGCTTATCAACAACGCTGGCGCAATGCTTCTTGGTCAAATCGATACTCAAGACGCACAAGAGTGGAAGACAATGTTCGACGTGAACGTAATTGGTCTTCTAAACGGCATGCAATCTGTACTTGCTCCGATGATGGAACGCAACACGGGTACTATCATCAACATCAGCTCTATCGCGGGTAAGAAAACATTCCCAAGCCACGCAGCTTACTGTGGTACTAAGTTCGCGGTACACGCTATCTCTGAGAACGTTCGTGAAGAAGTGGCGGCTTCAAATGTGCGTGTTACTACTATCGCACCGGGTGCTGTTGAGACTGAGCTTCTGTCTCACACTACATCTCAAGAGATCAAAGACGGTTACGATTCTTGGAAAGAAGACATGGGCGGTGTATTGGCAGCTGACGATATTGCTCGCGCTGTATCATTCGCTTACCAACAACCACAGAACGTATGTATCCGTGAAATCGCTCTAGCACCAACTAAGCAACAGCCATAGGCCTTTGCTATCGCTACTAGACAAGCGATGAAATAGGCAATGAACTAAAACAGCGCCACGACTGAACAAGTTGTGGCGCTTTTGTTTTGATTCAATCTGATTGCTAGCAATAAGCGAGATTAGAACTCAACGCGGTAAACTGATGTGCTACCGCTCACTTCATTGCCTACAGCGATAAAGTGGCTACCTGAACGTGTAAAGTACTTAATTGATTCAGGGCCTAAATCACCCGCTTTCGAGTTGTAAGTATCGTTGTCGCAATCACCGTCTTCATCAACCTTAGTGCACACTGGTTGTGTAAAGTCTCGGTTGTTCAAGTAGCTGATAAAACTTGCGTTCTTAGGCTGTGTTACATCGTAAACCATGATGCCACCTTGGCGCTCAAGGCCGATAAAGGCATAGTGCTTACCGTTGATCTCAGCCACTTCGATAGCTTCAGGTTCTACCCCTTTATCATCGCTGCGATCGTCACCACTTTGGTTGTTATCATTGGTGCTGTTGAAGTTTGCAGGATCTTGTTCAAGAACGATTCGAGCGAAATCATCACCGCTATCAAACACTAATTCGCCAGACTCATCCCAAATAGAGAAAGAGCGGCTACCGAATGCTTGAACCTTTTGGTCAACAGCAAGCGTGCCTTGTGGCTTAATCACCTTTAGGCGAGCCAGTTGCTTGTTATCTTTCAACGCTCCAGCCAATGGGTGGTTAGCGTCAACATCTAGCTTCTTGCCGCGTACTTCATCGACATACGCGATACAAAAGTCTTTTTCTGTGGTGTAGTTTTCGGTGCCTTGATAGTCATCGCCATCCCACTCGAAACCTTTCTCATCACACATTTTTTGCGTGGTCTTGATGCCATATTCACGACCATCACCTTCGTTCGCAGTCACGATGTAGGTGTTGCCCTCAACACTGTAGCTAGTGATGCTATCTGGCATGTAAAGGCCTTCTAACATTGCGTAGCTTTGTAGATTACCGATATTTTTGTCTTTGTTTGACGCATCTAGCTTAGCGTTATCCCAAGGCTTTCCGCCTAATCCAAGAATCGCATCCACTTGCGCACTCGCCACATCAATCGCGGCCAAAGCATTGTTCTCTTGAAGGGCAACGTAGAGTTTTCCGTTATCAGCAAACGTTAGGTATTCCGGTTCAAGGTCTTGAGCGACAGTTGCATTTGGCGCCGAGATTCGAACCTTGTCGGTAAGCTCTGCATGGCGAGGCTGACCTTTATTGAATGACTTGAAATCAATTTGAGTAACTGTCGCTTGCAAAGGACCACTGCTTAAATCCACCAGCGTTACTGAACCTTCAGGATCAATGCTGTAATCCGCATTCGGCTCACCTTCATTTGCAGAGGCAATGTAGCGACCATCTTTCGAGAAGCTCACCATGTCCGGTAATGCACCAGCCGTATAAGTAGTGATCAGCTCTAACGTGTCTGAACGATAAAGTGCAATGATGCCGTTTTGTTGCTTGTCAGTATTTTCAATCGCGACAGCAACTAATCCTTGATGAGTCGACACACTGTTCGCTGCACCAATATCAATACCAGAAGCTGCAGCCGCTGATTGAAGATCAATCGAATCCGAAGATGTTGGTTCGCTAGCTGAGTTCATTGATAAAACATCAACTTTCTGAGCTTGAGCGTTCACAACATAAAGCTTGTCGGTACATGAATCGTAGCTGACGATTTCGGCTGCAGAAGTATCAAACGGGGCGTCAGCAATTGAACGGCCAACTAGGCTGATTCCAGTTACCTCAGCATTGGAAGCGCTTGGCTGCTCGATGGATTGGCATTGAAGGCTAAAAGCATCAAGTGATGTTTGAGATGGCGTAGCAGTCGTTGGTGATGTTGGTTGAGAACAGCCTACTAGAGCAGAACTTACCGCGATAGGCAGTAATAATGTCAGCTTATTAAATTTACGATTCATATATCCTCCATAATTTGAATCGCGATCATAGAGGGCTGTTATGACACTTATCTTTCCCTTTTATTAACAATAAATGACGACAATAGGTTTTCCTTACCCATAACAACAGAGGGTCAAGGCGAGCAATCCATTAACAAATAAGCAAAAAAAAGCGCCCAAGCTGGCTGATGCTTGAGCGCCTTTAGTAAACTGAATAGGGAGATTAGAAGTTGTAACCACCACCAATCATGAATACCCATGGGTCGATATCAACGTCTGTTGAGTATTGTGTTGTAGTTCCACCCACTGTTTGCTTGTACTTAGCTGTTGTACCAATATCTGCATACCAAACCGATGCATTCAGGAACCAATCTTCATTGATCATGTAATCAATACCGATGTTAGCCGCCAAGCCCCAAGAATCATCAAGAGATAGGTCACTTAAGCCTGCACTTTTACCCGTGCCATTCAAACTTTCATCGAAAAATACCGTGTAGTTGATACCCGCACTTACGTAAGGGCGGAAGTCACTGCTCGCTTGGCCGAAGTAGTATTGAACCATAAACGTTGGCGGAAGGTGTTTAGTGTCAGCAACTTTACCTAAGCCATTAACAGAAATATTGTGTGAGAATGGGCTCGCTGCAAGTACTTCAAAACTGATGTTGTCAGTAAACATGTAGCCAAAAGTCAGGCCAAGTTGAGTATCTGAATCTACTGAAAACTCAAGATCTGAGTTGTCTAAAACCGCACCACTGCTATCGTTTGGAGAAACTGTTGCCGCACCTGCACGGATGATAAAATCACCTTCTTTATGAGCAAGAACATTCGTTGACATAAGAGCCGCAATAACCGCAATTCCACATACTGTTTTTTTCATTATTATTTCCTTTTGAGGGCTTATTCTTTATTGGTGAATGAGTAATCATTTCTTATTTTGCGTGCAAGGTAGCATAGAATAACCCTACTTTATTGATGGAAATCAATTTGTGAAAATTTGTGATTATTTATGTAAATTTATATCGACCCGATCACTTTATTCCTTCATTTTATTGACAGTTTTGTAATGCAACTTTTCCGTGCGTCATTTTGTTAATTCAATCCCGTCACTTTGCTCAGCTCTCTTTGGATCAAAATAGAGCAAGCCAATATCTCGAACGCTTCATTTTGGTGCAGAGCAACAAGAATCAATCTCGCCTCGTATAATATTCAATGAGTTACATTTGGCTTAGTGCTTGCAAGTCTATGTTCATAATCATAAATACATTGAGGTTCTGATCATGCAAGACACTCTAACAATCGTTCTGGCCGGCGGTGTTGGCTCTCGGCTTTCCCCTCTCACTGATAACCGTGCAAAACCTGCGGTACCCTTTGGTGGCAAATATCGAATCATCGATTTCACTCTCGCGAACTGCTTGCACTCCGGGCTACGCCAAATTTTGGTGCTGACTCAGTACAAGTCTCACTCTTTGCAAAAACATTTGAGAGATGGTTGGTCGGTGCTTAACCCCGAGCTCGGCGAATACATCACCAATGTTCCCCCACAAATGCGAACCGGTGATAGCTGGTACAGCGGTACTGCCGATGCGATTTATCAAAACTTGTATCTACTTTCACGCAGTGAAGCCAAGCATGTGGTGGTGTTATCCGGTGACCATATCTATCGCATGGATTACGCACCAATGCTCAAGCAGCACAAAAAGAACGAGGCCGACCTAACTGTGGCGTGCATGGAGGTTTCGATTGACGAAGCCAAAGAGTTTGGTGTGATGGAGATAGATGAATCTCTAGAGATCAATAACTTTACCGAAAAGCCACGTTACCCTGCATGTGTACCTGGAAGGCCAACTCGAAGCATGGCTTCAATGGGTATTTACGTCTTTGATAAAGAAGTACTGACACAGGCATTATTGGCAGACGCAGAAGATCCAGACTCAAGCCACGATTTTGGTAAAGATATCATTCCTAAATTGGTGGGCAACAACAGTGTTTACGCATACAAGTTTGGGGATGAAGAAGGCCGAGTGACCCAAGATGCGTACTGGAGAGATGTTGGTACTATCGACTCTTATTACCAATCCAACATGGACCTGTTAAAGCCAGCTTCGCCTATCGATTTATATCAACCTGATTGGGCGATTCGTACTTACGAACCGCAGCTGCCACCCGCACGAACCATTGCTTCAGTTGAAGGTAATCAAGGAATATTCATCAACTCGATGATAGCGAATGGCGTTGTAATTGAAGGCGGCTCGGCGCAAAACTCAATCTTCTTCCCGAAAGTGAAAGTCAGCAATGCCGCGATTGTGATTGATAGTATTCTGTTTGAAGATGTTGAGATTGGAAAAAATTGCCACATACAAAACTGCATCATCGACAAGAACGTTAAGGTGCCTGACGGAACCCAGATCGGTCTTGATGGCCTTGCCGATGCGAAACGCTTCCACATATCAAAACAAGGCGTGATTGTGGTGCCCTCTTCTTACCAATTTGAAGAGTAACCTTTAACGTTGGAATAGCTTTTCTTTAATCGAGTAGGAGGAGGCCTCACGGCCTCCGTCCTCTCACACCACCGTACAAGC
>NZ_JBFSUV010000067.1:0-22102 GCF_041467515.1 Vibrio sp. 10N.247.311.12 | reverse complement strand
TGGCTACCGATGTATTGTTGAACGCGAAATGTACAGCAAAGATCAACACGCCCTAGTTACTGCATTGTTAGGTGTTGAGATGGAATTATCAAAATAATAAAAAGGAAAAACGATGAACACAGTACTTTCCCCAATTGAAGCGAGAATTATTGGTTGCTTGATCGAGAAAGAAGTCACTACTCCCGATCACTACCCATTAACACTGAACAGCTTAACAACTGCTTGTAATCAAAAGAGCAACCGTGAACCTGTTCTTTCACTGTCTGAATCAGACGTTTTAGATGCGGTTGATGGTTTGATTTCGCGTCGCATGGTAAGCGACGAAAGCAGTTTCAATAGCCGTGTTAATAAGTATCAGCATCGTTTCTGCAACACTGAGTTCGGTGATTTGCAATTCACAGAGCAAGAACGCGCAATCATCTGTTGTATGTTGCTGCGTGGCGCTCAAACTCCAGGTGAACTCCGAACTCGAACTGGCCGCCTAGCGAACTTCAGCGATGTAAAAGAGGTGGAAGCGACACTTGAGAAGCTAGCTGCAAGAGAAGCGGGCGCATTAGTCGTGAAGCTACCTCGTGAAGCGGGCAAGCGTGAATCACGTTATCAACATCTGTTGAGCGGTGAAGTGGATGTTGAAGCGTTTGCGACGGCATCAGTAAGCGCGGCTGCCCCCTCTGCAACGAGTGAAAAGTTTGAAGAGCTTGAGTCTGAAGTTGCAAGCCTACGAGCAGAAGTGGCAGAGCTTAAGGCTCTGGTTGAATCACTGCTTTAAATGTCAGATGCTGATAAAAATGCGGATTGGGTCGTGTACTTGATCCGCAATCGTCACAATGCCCTTTATTGTGGCGTGACGAACAATCTAGAACGTCGATTTGAACAACATCAAACCGGTAAAGGCGCCAAAGCTTTAAAAGGTAAAGGCCCACTTAAGCTGGTTTGGAGCTTTGGTGTTGGCTCAAAAAGTGAGGCGTTGAAAACCGAATACGCGATCAAGCAGTTGCCCAAATCCCGCAAAGAAAAACTGGTATCACTCAAACTGATTATTGAGTGGCAAAAAGACAAAATTCAATATATCGAAGTCTCATAATTCATAGCTAAAATGTTTGTTATTGATTAAATCTTAATAGTGTAAGGAGCTATATCGGCTCTAGTTAAGCTTATGAATTTAAATGGTAATTACTCTTACCGTGAATGGGCTGAAATCATAATTTAACTCGTTGTTCTTAATCTCCATTCCAAATTAACATATTGCTCATTTAGAATGTCGTTCTAATTAGTGTTAGACGCTATCATTTATCATCGTTGTCCTACATAATATCCATTAGCCATACAAAGAGATGGTGTCATGCTAGGTTAAAAAATGAGCCAAAGTAGCTCATATAAAACGAGAAAAATATGAAACGTTTACTGATGTTGTTTGGACTTGCCGTATTTTCTGCGTCCGCTCTCTCCCATGGTACTCATGTCCTCAATGGGTACTGGGAATACCAAGATTATCTTTCCACTTTTCCAGAACAAAGAGCATTGACCGATAAAATGGTCGAGGCTGTACAAAATCACCCTGTGCCACTGAGAAGAATCCAAGACAAACCAATTACGATTTCCGTGGTGTATCCGGGCCAACAGATCTCGGATTACTGGGTTCGCAATATTCAAGCTTTTGAGAAGCGTCTCGATAGGCTGAAGATCCGCTATCAAATAAATCAAGTGTTTACCCGTATTAATGCCGATCTCGCGCAGCAGAGTATTTCGTTGCAAGAAGCGATTGAAAACAAGACGGATTATTTGATTTTCACGCTAGATACCACGCGCCACCGCAAGTTTATTGAGCACGTGTTGACCTCTACAGACACCAAACTGATTCTTCAAAATATCACGACGCCAGTGCGAGCTTGGGCAGATAGACAGCCATTTATGTATGTGGGCTTTGACCATGCTACAGGCAGCTTAAAACTGGCGGACTATTTTAAACAAGTAAGCCCACCAGACAGTAAGTATTCTGTTTTGTATTACTCACAAGGCTATATCAGTGATGCGCGTGGAGATACTTTTATCCATGAAGTGAATACTGATACTAACTTTACCCTTAAGTCTTCGTTTTACACCAAATCAAACAAAGACAGTGGCTACCAAGCGGCTAAAATCAGCATAGAGAACGATAAGGATCTAGACTTTATCTATGCATGCTCAACGGATGTTGCCCTAGGTGCAGCGGAAGCTATTCGTGAATCGGGCCAAGACATCTTAGTGAATGGTTGGGGAGGTGGCTCTGCTGAACTTGAAGCCATTGCGAGGGGCGACCTAGATGTAACTATCATGCGTATGAACGACGATACGGGCATTGCGATGGCAGAGGCGATCAAGTGGGATCTAGCCGGTTTGGAAGTGCCTACCGTTTACTCTGGTGAATTTGAAATTGTCACCAAGGAAGATTCCCCACAACGTATTTCAGAACTTAAACAGCGAGCATTTAGGTACTCAGGTCACTAATGAAGAAAAGTTACGCCAGTACACCTAGAAACACTTTAGCTAGACTCATTACGCGTATCGTTATTTTGGTGATAGGCGTGATGGCACTTGGCGTGCTTATTCATAATTATGAAACCAGCAGTAATATCGTACAGCAAGAGACGAATCGAACGGTACAGCAAACCTCAAGCCTGATCCAAAACATGTTTGATTATCGTTTGTCGGTGCTGCAAATCCATCAAGACAGTAGCTCACACAGTGAAACTCTCAGAGAGTACTTTGATACGGGTAATGACGAGACTCTGAGCTACTTTTTCTTTGGTGTTGACCAACGTGAACCGGATCATGCACCAGATTTACGCTTTGTCTCAACCCACGATGGTTTGGCTTGGGAAGACGGCAACAGTCAATTTTATGGTTTGGATGAGTCCAACTTAAAGCATATTTCTGATGAGGTTTCGTTCAGCAGTAATTGGCATTTTATTAAACTGAGGACAGATATAGGTAAGCGTCACTTGTTGGCTCGCCGTACCCCTATTGTTGATAACGCTACTGGGGAAGTCCTTGGTCAACTCTATATCGCCATTGTGCTTGACAACAACTTCTCTTTGGCTGAGTCAATCCAACAGGGCAGTAATAGCGAAAATATCGTGATTGAAGCGCACGGTACACCGGTGACATCGACATTCAGTGGTGATGAAAGCTACACCATTACTGACATCCTCAATTACCAAATGTACGAACAGTTGCCGCGTCATTTCGTTACCATCGCAACCATTAAGATTAATGCTGTTGAAACTCCTTTAATCATTCGAGCTGTTCAAAAAAATAATAATTTCATTGCGTTAGAAGAGAATTATCAGCGTGCGATCATCGTGGTGATTGTGGTGATCATATTGATGTCTTTTTTTGCTCGAACTTGGATTCAAAAGAGAGTCTCAGCCGAGCTTGATAAGCTAATGGACTTTACTCGTTCGGCAAGTGCTAGCGAAGAGTACAACAAGTTCGATGGCTCTAACATTTTCGAATTTCATCATATTGGTTGTACTCTTGAAGACACCTTTGAGCGCTTATCTGAACAGAATCAAAAATTCCAAGATCTCTTTAACTTTGCTCATTCGCCTATCTTAGTTTGGTCTGAAAAAGGCGATTTGATTCAGATGAACCCCGCCGCTCGCATGGCGTTGTTCGATGCTGATGACAATTATGGTCCAATTGCCCAAGAGTTTGAGCAGCGAATGCTGCCTAATATTCAAATGGTGGTTCAGGGTTCTAAACTGACGGGTATTAACGTACCCATTGGTGAAAAGGTGTTTCGTTGGAACATGTCTGCTATTCGCGTGGAACACGGCATCACAGGAGTGGTGGTACAAGGGCAAGATATTACTAAGCTAATCGAGGCGGAAAGACAGGCTGATCGAGCAAGAGAAGAAGCTGAGCATCTTGCGAATGTGCGAGCAGACTTCTTAGCTAAGATGAGTCATGAGATTCGCACGCCGCTCAACGGTATTCTCGGTGTGTCTCAGCTGCTCAAGCGCTCTATGCACAATGAAGATAATCGCGAGCAGGTGGATGTACTGTGTAATAGTGCGGAACATTTACTGGCGGTACTTAACGATATCTTGGACTTCTCAAAGATTGAGCAAGGGCAGTTTAATATTCAAAAGAAAGACTTCCGTTTAGGGGAGTTAGTTAATACCTTAGACAGCATCTATCGACCGCTGTGTGAAGATAAATCCGTCGAATTTACCAATGTGAATCACTTGGTTGATGACATTGAAATCAATACCGACCAAGTACGCCTCAATCAGATCATGTTTAATCTGTTGAGTAATGCTTTTAAATTCACTCATCAAGGCGGTATCTCCGTCAGCTTTGAGCTCGAGAGTATCTTTAACTCCGATCACGCCAGCTTGATCGTTCGAGTGAAAGATTCTGGCATTGGTATTGATGAAAGCAAAATTGATGCTGTTTTTGAACCCTTTGTTCAAGCCGAAGAGACCACCACTCGTGAATATGGTGGCACTGGTTTAGGACTTACAATTGTAAAAAATCTGGTCGATATGCTGGAAGGGGACATTCAAGTCCGCAGCGTGATAGGTCAAGGCTCAGAGTTCACCATAGAAATTCCTGTAGTCGTACACGCCAAGCCGCTATTAGTCGATGCTAAGCAACAAGCTGAGGTTGAGCCAGAGGCGTTGTTTAGTCGACCTTTGAATGTGTTGCTGGTGGAAGACAATCACACCAACGCCTTTATTGCTCAGGCTTTCTGTAAGAAATATGGCATGGTCGTCACCTGGGCAAAAGATGGCTTAGAAGCGATTGAGATGGCTAAGACGATTACCTATGACTTGATCTTGATGGATAACCAACTCCCTAATCTCGGTGGTGTTGAAACCACTCAGCAGCTAAGAGGTGAGATTGGTGTGTCAGCCCCTATTTATGCGTGTACCGCTGATGCTCAAGAGTCAACTAGAGACAGCTTTATGGCCGCAGGGGCGAATTACGTGATTGTAAAGCCGATTAAAGAAGAGTCGCTCCACCAAGCGTTTGTTCATTTCAAAAACTCATACTGGAATGACACAGAGCACTAGGCTTTAACTTAGTGCTCTTTAATGGAGTCTGTTGAAGAGAAGTAACTAATTTTCTGCCTTTATATCGAGCCAGCGACAAAGGCTTGTTCCAATAGCAGCGTTTTCAACTCATCACTCATATCTAGGTGTTCAGGGAATTGGATACCTAGCAGCCAGCCTTGTCTTTGCCTTTTCTTACTTACCACCTTGTAGACAAGATCGTCATCTAAGTACTCATTTAAGTCAGAATTAACTTTTATCTTCCAGCCGACATCAATATCTGATTGCTGGGTAAGATAGATACCGCACCCTGACGCTGAAAAGTCGACTAGTGTGGCATCCAGCGACAAGGTATCAAAAGTGACTTCACAGCTGAGACGTACTTTATACCTTTCGTGTTCACGAATAGGCTTGGTTGCAAAGTTTGAGGGTGGGCGAAGGAAGATTAGATGTGCTGGAGAGGTGATATGAGCCAGTACATTGGTTTTGAACGCGACAATGTGCCCAAGTTCGGTGTCGGTAATCGCACGAACAATAATATCAACGTTTGTGAGCTTTCTCAGCGTCAGTGCTTCTGTCGCTTTTTGCGTAAGCTCTAGGATGAGGTACTGATCTTCTTTGTGTCCGATATAAAGTGTACTGATCTGGATTGAGTCGTCTGGGCCAAATTCCAATACACCTGCTGTTTTTGTACCTGGCTTTAGGTATCTGAACAGTTCTAAGTTTTTATCTTTATGCATATTCGTTACTGAACAATGTTAATCGTTTGATAAAATAATATAACGCCCTGATAAAACTATGTCATTAGTTTCATTGAAGTAATTAGCAGCGTACAACAAAAAAGTGAATCGCTATCTCAAGTAAACAACGGCTTACTCTTGTCGTAAAACAAGATACACTGCTGACAGATATATACTTGATGGAGAAATAGTAAATGGAACTGGAAACCTTATTGAATACTCTGGCTGAAACCCCAGAGGCCGTGCAATTTGAAGATACAATGCAAGTGATCGAAGCTCACTATGATTTTTCTGAGCGCGAATTTCGCAATGGTGAGGTAGTGAACGCTGCAGGGCAGAATAATGGTTCGTGTAAGATTTTTGCTTTTGGTTTAGAGCAAGGCCTATCAGCAGAGCAAACACTTGCTTGTTTTGGTCAATTTTATCGTAACGACGTGCTAGGTTTTCCTGAGAACAGCGACCATCAAAATATTCGTAACTTTATGGTTCATGGCTGGAATGGTATCCAGTTTTCTCAGCCTGCGCTGGTTGCAAAAGTGAAGTAGACACTAACCAGGTAACGATTAGGTCGAAATTTAATCTCAGTATTTTGAAGCGAGAAAACAACCTCTCGCTTTTTTTGTCTATGTTGAACTGGCTAGTAACTTGCTATCCAGTAACTTACTAAATGGGCTCTAAACTACTGAACGGGCAGGGCAGACAAGCACTTACGACACATACAAACTCCAGCCTTTGGAATATCGCTAGTATCTCGTTTTTCTAACTCAAAACACCAACACGTCTCTTTGCCCGCACTGATATCGCATTGAGCTGGCTCATTACACTGTGGACATTGGTGAGTCGAACTCGCGCCACTAAGATTATCCATAACCGACGTTTGCTCTTCTTCAGATAAGCCTTTCCAACCTATAATTTCATCCATTGTTCGAAAGCAGCCACTACACATTCCGCCATTATTTTTACAAGCCGCTCGGCAAGGTGTTTTCATTTCTCTAACCTGTGATTCATTTGGGCTGAAATGTAGCATATTTGTTTCTTCTTGAAGAGCCGTTAAGCTAAGAAATTACTCAGTTAAATTTAGAAATGACCTCGTAATTTTTAGGCTTTTCATGTAGCATCTCGCCCCTTTTGTTGAGTGGGGGGATATTATGTTTATTGGATTTGATTATGGAACAGCGAACTGTTCTGTCGCGGCGATGGTTAATGGAGAGCCAAGCCTGTTACCGCTAGAAGGTAACAACCACTATATTCCCTCAACCGTGTTTGCGCCTACTCGTGAGAGTGTTTCTGAACATCTATTCCGCCACTTGAATATCAAGCCGAGTGATGCGATCGGTGAGCAAGTACTACGACGTGCGATTGCGCTGAACAGAGAAGAGAGTATCGACTTAGTGCCAGAAGACATGGCATTTGGTCAGGCTGCGTTGGACTTATATTTAGAAGACCCTCGCGATGTTTATTATGTTAAGTCCCCTAAATCTTTCCTTGGCGCGAGTGGACTGCATGATGTGCAGGTGAGCTTTTTCGAAGATTTAGTGTGCGCCATGATGGCAAATATCAAGAATCAAGCCGAACTCACGACTCAAGAGCAGATCAAGCAAGCTGTTATCGGCCGACCAATTAACTTCCACGGTCGAGGTGGTGAAGAGGCGAACAGACAAGCTGAAGACATACTGTCTCGCGCAGCTAAGCGTGCCGGTTTCCTTGATATCGCTTTTCAATTTGAGCCCGTAGCCGCAGGCCTTGATTACGAAAGCACATTAACTGAAAACCAAACAGTATTGGTTGTTGATATTGGCGGTGGTACCACCGATTGCTCATTATTAGAAATGGGACCAACGTGGTCTGGTAAAGCGGATCGTACCCAGAGCTTGTTGGCACACAGTGGGCAAAGGGTAGGGGGGAATGACCTCGATATCTATCTTGCATTCAAACAACTGATGTCACCTTTTGGTATGGGCAGCAAAGGCATTTCGGGTATTGATATGCCACTGACTCAATTCTGGAACCCAATTGCGATTAATAATGTTGAAGCTCAAAAGAACTTCTATTCAAGAGAAAACCTAGCGGCATTAAAATTACTTCGTAAAGAAGCGTCAGAGCCTCAAAAGCTAGAACGTTTGATGAAGGTTTATCACGACACTTTGGGTTACGGTATTGTGCGTAGAGCGGAAGAGGCCAAGATTGCGCTGGCAGAATCCCCTCAATATCGTGCTGCGATTAATGTTGCCTCTGAACTGGTCGAGGTAGATATCTCAGTCGAACAGATGGTTGAAGCGATTGAAACACCAAAGTCTAAGATGATTGAGTTGGTTAAAGAAGCGATTCAACAAGGCCAGAAAAAGCCAGACGTAATCTACATGACGGGTGGTTCCGCTCGTTCACCGATACTTCGTGAAGCCGTACAACAAGCTGTGCCGAATGTACCGATTGTGAGTGGTAATTACTTCGGTTCAGTAACTGCAGGTTTAGCTCGTTGGGCTGAGGTTTGCTTCAAATAAGAGTTCAATGATGAGTTATGAAGGGCAACCAGTCGCTGATTGGTTGCCCTTTTTTTGTTTTTCTCTAATGAACTTTCTATTGAACGATTTTTCCTAGCTCATATTGGGATTTGTTTCACAAAGCTAAATATTTCAGCTGAGCTCTACGTGTTACAAAATGTTTCAAAGGCAAAGGCGAGCCTCTCGATGGTCTGATGAGTTACCTTGGGTTTAGATTTTTAATGCTTTTTTAGTGATTATAAAATCAAAAATAATCAAAGTATTTATCTCAAAGAATGAAAGGAGATTTCAGTAATTGCCTTGTTAATCAACTGTTTTAAAAGGTATTTTTGTTTTTTATAGTGCGATTTTTTTTATTTTATATATTTTAATGCAACTTTCTTGTCATTCGTATATTAGGGTTTGCCTACTTGTTAAATGCAGGTAACAACTTCTCCGTAAGCACGAGGTTGTTAGTGAATAACTCACCCAGTTACATAATGGACATGACAAATGAATAAGAAACTTTTAGCGCTAGCAATTTCTGGTGCAGTATTTGGTACACAGGCAGTTGCAGTAGAACTTTACAACGAAGACGGCACAACATTCTCAGTTGGCGGTCACGTTTCAGTTGCAGTTGGTGATGTAAACAGCGACGATCGTCAAAACAGCGATGACATCGGTGTTGAAACTGTTTCTCCACGTATCAACTTCGGTGCAACTCACGAACTTGGTAACGGCTTTACTGCTGATGCTAAAGGTGAATGGGCGCTAAACATGCTTGACGGTGGTGATCAGTCATTCACAACTCGTCTTGGCTACATTGGTCTAACTCATGAAGACTTCGGTCGTGGTGTTGTTGGTACTCAATGGGCGCCATACTACAACGTTGCTGGTGTTGCAGATATGCCAATCGCATTCGCGAATGACTTCATCTACGACGATCACGGTAACCTAGGTACTGGTCGTGGCGAAGAGATGGTGAGTTACGGCAATGCTATCGATTTTGGTAACGCTGGTTCTCTAAACGTAGGTGTTGCATGGCAAGGCCGCAAGACTGATAAAGTTTCAGATACAAACACAAACAAATACGGTAACCGTGCTCAAATTGCATTGAACTACGCAATTGCTGATTTCACAGCAAACTACGCATACAACACTGGTGATGTTACATTTGGTAACATTGGCGGTGGTTCTAAAACCGCTGATTCTAACGTAGTGAGTGCTACTTACGGTTCTTACGGTTCTGAAGGTCTATTCTTAGCTGGTGTTTATGCTATGAATAACTACATGAACTCAAGCGCTGGTGTTGCTTTAGAAGAGACAGTTGCAGTTGAATTACTTGCTTCTTACGCACTTTCTAACAGCCTGAACTTAAGCGTTAACTACGAAGCGGTAGAAGACGACAAGATGAGTGAAACAGTATTTGCTACAACTGCTCTACAAGCTGAGTACAACTTCACATCTCAGTTCGTAGGCTTTGCTGGTTACCAGTTCGACCTACAAGGTTCTGGTGTGTACAAAGAAAAAGCTGACGACCAGTGGCTACTTGGTGCTCGTTACTACCTATAAGTCGCAGACTGATTTAGCATAGTGTTTACTCCTTAGGTTTACCTTTTAGGATACTGTCCTAGACACCATGCTAAGCCCTCTCAAACCTTTTGGTTAGAGAGGGCTTTTTTCGTTTTGGGCTTTTGTCTTGAATGGTGATTTCGCACTATTGCGACCTTCGTATAAACGCTTTCAAATCATCGAATTGAGCTAAAGATCAGAATTTAGATATTGGTAACCATCTTGTCGAAGACTCTCATTTTATGATGCGTTAAACTCTCCACTCAAAAAAATAGTTCAGGGATAAACTATGAGCAGTGTTGTCGATCACGAACAGCTGATGAATTCGAGACGAACAGCAACCCCAACTAAGGTGCTGTGTGTTGGGCGTAACTATGTCGATCACATCGAAGAACTCAATAACGCAATCCCAGACTCTATGGTGGTTTTCAATAAACCAAGTACCAGCGTTACGTCATCCCTGTCTTCTTTTCATCAAGAAGCGCTGCACTACGAAGCAGAGATCTGTTTTATTGTTGAAAACGGTGAATACTCTGCTGTGGGATTCGGCTTAGACCTTACCAAGCGTGAGTTGCAAAGCAGTTTAAAAGCCAAAGGTTTACCTTGGGAGCGTGCCAAAGCCTTTGATGGTTCCGCTGTCTTTAGTCGCTTTGTTCCCGTTGATAATTTTGATCTCTCTGACTTAAACCTAGAATTATTTATTAACTGTGTTCGTGTTCAGAAAGGACATGTTGAGCAGATGCTTTACTCTCCAAAAACTATCCTAGAAGAGCTGTCTTCTTATACCACCTTACTAGACGGCGATGTTGTGATGACAGGTACGCCAAAAGGTGTTGGGGCCGTACATCGAGGCGATATCTTCCTTGGTCGCCTAAAGTGTGGCGATACGACATTGATTGAGATCGAATGGGTAGCAAGTTAATTAGTCTTTTCTATTTAGTTAATAAATTGGCTTTGTCGATTAATGTTGGTTTTTAATTCGATTAAATAAACGTCGAACAACTGATTGCATCTGGAAGGGTGTTAGTAATTGATATAAAATCCGCCTCCGTTTTTATCAATGCTGACCCTCATGATCGACTTAACCATTTTACCTGTCTACCTGACTGCCGTTGTTGCACTTCTTCTTTTACCTGGCCCTGATATGTTACTGATTGCGAGTTCAAGCATGAGCTATGGCCGTAAGGTCGGCGTGTTTGCAAGCCTAGGTAATGCGACTTCTGGAATCATTCTGACAGTATTAGCGGCCATGGGTGTATCAGCGTTGATCGCAATGAGCCCAATAGCGCTTAAAGCTCTCCATTTGTTAGGCGGCGCGTACTTGTTGAAGATGGGTTGGGATTGCCTGCGAACAGAGCAGGGTAATGCGCCGGAGTTAAACGATAATTTTGCTGCAAAAGCCTATTATCAACGAGCGCTGATCAGCAACCTGCTTAACCCTAAAGCCTTGGTTTTCTTTGTGATGTTTCTGCCTCAGTTTGTGTCGACGAATATTGAAGCGACTTCCGGTCAGCAGATGCTTGTTCTGGGTTTATTACTGAATGTTCTCGGCTTAACGTTTAACTTTTTGCTGGTGGCGTTAGTGGGTACGATTGGTAAATCTCTCGTAGAAAACGCGAAGTTTCGTACCTATCAACAGAAAGTCATGGGCGGAGTTTTCATCGTGTTAGCTATTTGGATGTTGTCTTCTTTCTTTACTTCGTAGACGAATCAAATCAGACATCTTCTCGTGGTTAGCCGCTGAGACAAAAATGGACGCTTCGAGCGTCCATTTTTATGTTTAACCGTTACATGTTGAACGCGCTAAATCGCTATGAATTCAACTCTTGTTGGTGCTGTTCAATCAGTTTCTCCATGTACTTCTCACCGCGCAGGCGAGTGTCTTCATAGGTTTCTGTCCCTTCAAATTTTGTCACCGTCTCATAGTAGACCTTAACTTTTGGCTCAGTACCGGAAGGTCTTACGATAATGCGTGAACCATCTTCGAGATGATAGATGAGTACGTCACTTGCAGGCAGGTTAATGGCTTCAGTATTGCCTCCAATGACGAAGCGTAAAGAAGACTGCAAATCTTCAATTACAGAGATAGCGACACCGTTGATTGCTTTAGGCTGTGCCGAGCGGAGCTTAGAACCAATCGATGGTGAATCTGGGTCTAGTGCAATACTTCGCTGAGCGTTGGTATGAACCCCATGTTCAAATGAAATTTGAGCGAGAAGATCCCAAACTGTTCGACCTTGAGATTTTAACTCCTCAACCAATTGAGCAAACACGACAATAGCAGACAGCCCATCTTTGTCTCGTACTTGAGTACCAATTGTGTAGCCTAATGCTTCTTCATAGGCGAACAAGAAGTCGTTCTGATCATTTTCCAATTGCATGCCAATATTCGCTAACCATTTAAAACCTGTCAGCGTTTGGAAATAAGTCGCCCCGTGGGATTGAGCTACTTTTTCAAGCAATGTTGAAGATACGATACTGTTACCAACTAATTGGTTTTTGGTATGCGGCTTTGAGAGTAGATAATGAGCGAATAGCACGCCGACTTGGTCACCTGTTAGCATTTTGTATGAGCCATCATCTGTTCTCACTGCAACCGCAAATCGGTCTGCATCTGGATCGTTGGCACAAGCAATGTCGGCATCGACACTTTTTGCTAAGTTAACCACCAGATCCATCGCGCCTTTTTCTTCCGGATTCGGGAAGTTGACGGTCGGGAAGTTACCATCGGGCTCTCTTTGCTCGGCGACGCTGAACACCTTATGGAAACCAGAATCGTGAAGTAGATCCTCGGCCATTTGTGCGCCGACACCATGCATTGCGGTATAGGTGATGGTGGTGTTCGCCGATTCGATCTCGTCACTCACGTATGGGCTCTGATTGATCGCAGCGCGGTACGTTTGATAATAGCCTTCAGTTAACCACACCAACTTACCTTGCGTTTCAGCGTCACTTAGGCTCATTAAAGGGAGCGGCTTGGTTGATGCGATATCGATTTCAGCGGCAATACCCGCGTCGTGAGGAGGAATGATTTGAGCGCCATTCTCCCAGTACACTTTGAAACCATTGTATTCTGGTGGGTTGTGGCTGGCCGTCACCACAACGGCAGCTGCGGCGTTGAAGTGCTCAATACCAAAAGCAACGATAGGGGTCGCCGCGACGTTCGAGGTTAGATAAACCTTAATGCCTAAAGCCGTGAGTACGGAAGCGGTATCAATCGCGAACTGCTTGGAATCTAAACGGCCGTCATAACCGACGACCACACCGCGGATGGACGCATTAGCGATATGTTCGATTAAGTAGTGGCCGAGCCCGGTTGCTGTTTCCTGTATGACTAAACGGTTCATTCGATTTGGCCCGCATCCAACTTTGCCTCTAAGTCCTGCTGTTCCGAACTCTAATCGTTGGGTAAAACGATCTTCAAGTTCGTCGTGCATTCCCTCATCGATGAGGTGTTGAAGTTCTTCACGAGTTCTTGGGTCTGGGTCTCTCGCTAACCAATTCATTGCATCTTGCATAATCACTAAACCTATTAATGTCTGTATGACTTACCGTTGATTTAATTTAAGTGATATTAATTCTCATTTCCATGAAAGCAATCGTAAAACTCGATATAAAATAAATTCCAACGGCAAGAGGGCACGTAGATTAAGCCACTTCAAATAATTGACTGTTTAGTAAGTAAACTTACCTTGAACAATTGGATATCACTAACTAGCCTTTTACATAAATATAACAAAATTTAACAAATTCGCCGTTTTTGAATCTTTCATGGAAACCTCCAGCGCTTTTGAACCGTATTAGTTCTTGGGTTATATGAGGTCAGTAGCCTGCTCACAGGCTAGTTCCATGTGAGTTGTAGATTGAGATTCAGCCTTTTCATGTGTAGCCGGAATAACAATGAATGTTGTCCAGCTCTTCATGACATATAGCTCGCAACGACATTTAGGTCGCAAGTATCCAATTAGGAAGGACAAGGAGAGATCTTTTGAAAAGATTACTGGTTAGGCTAGCGTGGCTTTTGAGGAGTTTTGTTGTGCTTTTAGTATCGCCTTTAGTGCACGCAAGCAGTGATTACAACATGACTCAAGGTGTCACTGAGATCAGTGGTAAGGTGTATGAACTTCATATGCTGATCTTCTACATCTGTTGTGCGATTGCCTTTGTTGTTTTTGGTGTGATGTTTTATTCGATTTTGAGGCACAGGAAATCGAAGGGCGCAGTTGCTGCCCATTTTCACGAAAGCACGAAAGTCGAAATTCTTTGGACCATCATCCCTATTATCATCCTCATCGCTATGGCGATACCCGCCACCAAAACTTTGATAGCGATGGAAGATACCTCCCAATCAGATCTGACCGTTAAAATCACTGGCTCACAATGGAAATGGCATTACAGCTATTTTGGTGAAGACGTCGAATTTTTCAGCCTTCTAGCGACCAGTGACAAAGAGATTGAAGGTCTCGAAGTGAAAGGCGCGCATTACTTGCTAGAAGTTGATAAGCCGCTGGTACTGCCTGTTGACCGTAAAGTCCGTTTCTTGATGACTTCCGATGATGTGATTCACTCATGGTGGGTGCCAGCATTCGCCGTTAAGAAAGATACCATTCCGGGCTTTATTAATGAGGCTTGGACTAAGATAGATGAGCCTGGTGTTTACCGAGGGCAGTGTGCAGAGTTGTGTGGTCGTGCCCATGGTTTCATGCCGATCGTGGTGCATGCCATGGAAGAAGATGAGTTTGACGCATGGTTAGCGGAGCAGAAAGAGTTAGCGATAGCCGAACAACAAGCCGCAAAAGATGCATTAGATGCGTCACTTTCCTTGGCGGAGTTGAATACCATCGGTGAAGAGGTTTACAAAACTCGATGTGCGGTTTGTCACCAAGCAAACGGTGAGGGCATTCCTGGAGCATTCCCTGCCATCAAAGGAAGTCCTATTGCCCTTGGTGATGTGGATGTTCATATCGACACAATTGTTTATGGTCGTGGCGGTACGGCGATGCAAGCATTCGATAATCAGTTAACCGAGAAAGAGATCGCAGCGGTAGTAACTTATCAACGAAACGCTTGGGGTAATGATACCGGCGATATTGTTCAGGCCTCAGATATCAACGCTTATAAGGCGAAGCAAGAAGGCAGTTCTGAAAGCTCAACGGATGATGCACAAAATGATGCTAAGGATCAGTTATGAGTTCACCAATCAATAAGCCGGTGAAATCGGCTCCTGCAGAAGACCAAGTTCTGAGCCATTCTGCGGAAGGTACGCTGGGCAATGATGATTTGCCTGTTGACGATCACTACTCACATGCGGCACCTAAAGGCTGGGCTCGTTGGCTTTACTCAACCAATCATAAAGACATCGGTACACTTTATCTGTGGTTCAGCTTTGCGATGTTCTTAACGGGTGGTGCCATGGCAATGGTGATCCGTGCTGAGCTATTCCAACCCGGGTTACAACTTGTTGAGCCCGATTTCTTCAATCAGATGACTACAGTCCATGGTTTAATCATGGTATTCGGTGCCGTGATGCCAGCATTTACGGGCTTGGCTAACTGGATGATCCCGATGATGATCGGAGCTCCAGATATGGCGTTGCCGAGAATGAACAACCTCAGTTTCTGGATCTTGCCTTTTGCGTTTCTAATCTTGATCGGATCTTTGTTTACTGAGGGAGGTGGGCCGAGTTTTGGTTGGACATTTTATGCGCCACTCTCGACAACTTATGGCCCAGACAGTACGGCATTGTTTGTGTTCTCAGTTCATATTATGGGGATCAGTTCGATCATGGGGGCGATTAACGTCATCGTAACCATAGTGAACATGCGCGCACCGGGTATGACTTGGTTCAAGCTACCGATGTTCGTATGGACATGGTTAATTACCGCTTTCTTACTGATAGCCGTGATGCCCGTGCTCGCGGGTGCGGTGACTATGGTGCTGACCGACAAATACTTTGGGACGAGCTTCTTTGATGCCGCAGGTGGTGGGGACCCTGTGATGTTCCAGCACATATTCTGGTTCTTTGGGCACCCCGAAGTGTACATCATGATCTTGCCGTCTTTTGGTATTGTCTCGGCGATCATCCCAGCATTCAGTGGTAAGCGTCTGTTTGGTTATCACTCTATGGTTTATGCGACCTGTAGTATCGCATTGCTGTCATTCTTGGTTTGGGCGCACCACATGTTCACCACGGGTATGCCAGTATTTGCCGAATTGTTCTTCATGTATTGCACCATGTTGATCGCTGTGCCGACCGGTGTGAAAGTCTTCAACTGGGTGGCGACCATGTGGCGGGGTGCTTTGACCTTTGAGACGCCAATGCTGTTTGCGATTGCCTTCATTGTTCTGTTTACGATTGGTGGGTTATCTGGATTGATGCTCGCTATCGTGCCTGCTGATTTCCAATACCACGATACCTACTTTGTTGTAGCTCATTTCCACTATGTTCTGGTGACAGGTGCTGTGTTCTCAATTATGGCCGCCGCTTATTACTGGCTGCCGAAATGGACTGGGCATATGTACGACCACAAGCTCAGCCTGTGGCATTTCTGGACGTCGGTGATTTCAGTCAATGTACTGTTCTTCCCGATGCACTTTTTAGGGTTAGCGGGTATGCCGCGTCGTATTCCTGATTACGCGATTCAGTTCGCCGACGTTAACCAAGTGGTGTCGATTGGTGGTTTTGCCTTTGGGTTGTCTCAGCTGATTTTCTTATGGCTGGCTATCAAGTGCGTAAGAGGCGGAGAGCCTGCGCCAAGCAAGCCTTGGGATAGAGCTGAAGGTCTTGAATGGACAGTACCAAGCCCTGCGCCTCACCACACCTTTACTCATCCACCTAAAGTGGATTAGAGGATAGAACCATGAGTGATAAGCAAAGCGATCCCAATCAAGATAAAAAACAACCAAAGCGCCTGTCTAATAAGCGATCGACCAAAAAGCTGACGGGTTATTTGATGTTGGGCGTGGTTGCGATGTTTGGCTTCGGTTTCGCTTTGGTGCCGCTCTACGATGTGATGTGTGAGGCTTTAGGGATCAATGGTAAAACCAATACCGTTTCCGCAGTTCAACCTCAGGGAATGCAGCCTGACTATTCTCGTACGGTCCGCGTTGAATTCATGTCCCACATCAAGCCAGATATGCCATGGCAGTTTGCGCCTGAGGTTCGAGTGTTAGAGGTTCATCCTGGAGAAGTGGTTCAAACTAACTACATTGCCAAAAACCTTTCTGGAACCTCATTGGTTGGACAAGCTGTGCCATCGGTTTCTCCAGGTATGGGGGCAACTTATTTCAATAAGATGGAATGCTTTTGCTTTAATCAGCAGCCATTGGACGGGCATAAGAGCGCAGAAATGGGTTTGATATTTTACATTGAGCCAGATATTCCTGAATCAATACATACGCTTACACTCTCTTATACGCTGTTTAACATTACGAGTCAGGTGAGTGGAGAGGCAAGTAAGCCTGAAGTGAGCACATCAACATTGAACACACTACAATCTGGCTCACCAAAAGCGAGCACACTCGCAAGTAACTAGGGATTTACAGAACCAGTATCAACATAAGGAGTTGAGCGATGAGTTCTAAAAAGGAAGTTTATTTCGTTCCACATCAAAGCCACTGGCCATTGGTGGGTGCCGTAGCACTGTTTTTGGTCGCGGTTGGTGCTGGCTTGACGGTGCAAAATATGGGCACCGACGCAGTCGGTGGTGTATTTGGCAAAGCGGTGTTGTTAGTCGGGTTTGCTGTGCTGCTTTACATGATCGCAGGTTGGTTTAGCAACGTGATCACAGAATCATTGAGTGGTCTCTATTCTGAGCAGATTTCTCGTTCTTTTAGACAAGGAATGAGTTGGTTTATTTTCTCTGAAATCATGTTCTTCGGCGCTTTCTTTGGCGCGCTTTTCTATGCTCGAATGATTTCTGTGCCTTGGATTGGTGGCGCGGGTAATAATGAAATGACCCATGAAGTATTGTGGCCGATGTTCCAATCAATATGGCCACTAACGACTACCCCTGATGGCGTAACGACACAAGCCATGCCTTGGCAAGGTATCCCGCTTAAGAACACCATTATTCTGCTGCTTTCCTCTGTGACGCTGCACATGGCACATATCAGTCTTGAACAAAATAAGCGTATGGCTTTGATCGTCTGGTTGGAGATAACCATTGTTCTGGCAGGCTTCTTCTTGTTCTTCCAAGTTGAAGAGTATCTTCACGCTTATCAAGAAATGGGGCTGACGCTTCAGTCTGGTATCTATGGCAATACCTTCTTCTTGTTGACCGGATTCCATGGCTTGCATGTCTGTTTAGGGACGATCTTTTTGATTGTGTTACTGGCAAGAGTTGCGAAAGACCATTTCACTCCGAAAGACCACTTTGCGTTCCAAGCGGGCAGTTGGTATTGGCATTTTGTTGATGTGGTTTGGTTAGGTCTGTTTGTGTTTGTGTATGTGCTTTAACGGTTGAGCCTATAGGAGATTAATAGGGGCGAGGGTTGGGAGTTATCACTCCTGATCCCAAAGCAAGTAATAAAAGTAGCACGACAACGGCTGACCACATGACACGACGCCCCAAGAAGTAACTGAGTCTTTTTCCATTGTGTTTGCCCGAGGCGATTTGGATTAGGCCTTTCATCAAATTGAAAGCGATAAAAAACAGCAAAGCGACCAAGACGACTTTAAATAACAGAACAAAGGTAGATGACGCCATAGTGATAACTCCAAACCGATTGATTGATGATGAACACAAGTTCCGCAGTAAAGGTTTTTGGATAGCGGTTGTTTTAACTGTGGTTTCAGTCGGCGCTTTAATCAAGTTAGGTTTGTGGCAACTCGATCGTGGTAACGAGAAATTACGTTATGAACAGCAATTAGCTGAGAGAGCACATCTCTCGTCACAACCTTTAGGTGTCGTTATTTCTGAGTTGCGAGAGCTGGATTTATCTGGTCAAGAGTCATTAAATCCTCAAACCCTAAACGGGTTAAAGGCTGATGTTGAATTAGTCAATACGAGCGGCTTGATGCTCTTGTTAGACAACCAGATAAGCCAAGGAACGGTAGGGTATGTGATTTACATGTTGGGTGAGGTTCGCTTTGAAGATGGAAACCAGTCCTTAGTGGCTGAAAAACAGTTGTTGATCGATCTTGGGTTTGTTCCGGCAAGTAATGACAGAAGAGAACTACCGCAATTAGGAAGTATCACTGTACCAACCAAAATGTCAGGGCGCTTGTATACACGCTCAATTAATCCTTTAAGTCATGAGTTGGGTTTAGAAAATACGACACCGAATAGAATCCAAAACCTAAACATAGCAGCGTTATCACAGTATACAGGACAAGAAGTGCTGCCCTTTGTCTTCCAACCTCAGAGTTTAGATTCATGGCCCTATGAAATGTTATGGCGTCCAACGGCGATGAGGTCTGAGAAGCATTTTGGTTACTCATTTCAATGGTTTGTTATGGCTGCGGTACTTTTGTTTTTGATGTTGTTGATTGGCTATCGGTACCTAAAAGCAACACCTATCACGAGGAATAAGGATGGATAAATCTCAAGCACAAGTGAACAGGGAAATTACCGAGGCAAACATGGCTGAGCTCAGAAGCCGTCGTACTAAAGGACGCTTGGTATTAATCGGACTCGTTTTAATTTTCGCTTTGCCAGCCATTATCGCCAAAACTGTGTTGGATCAGAATTGGTATACGTCAGGTGTCACTAACTCAGGCGAATTGGTAGAACCAAGAATTACACTAGCGGATTTTGGCGTAACGGTACCCATGGCAGGAGAGGGTTGGGTTGTGGGGTATATCGCACCGATGGAGTGCGAAAGCTTGTGTGAACAACAGCTTCATTATTTGAATCAAAGCTACTTAGCGTTAGGGAAAAACAAAGAGCGAGTGACCGCCGTTGTTTTCGTCTCAGAAGGTAACTCGTTGTCGGGTTCGCTCAACAAGCCTGATTTATCTTTGTTAGCTGGTGGTGATCAGTTAAGCACCGAGTTTTCGCCGGCTTCCATTGTCATTATTGACCCGCTAGGACAGTTGGTTATGGAGTACAAAAGCGTGTCGGAACCGTCGCAGTTAGTCGGGCAATCCAAAGGTATGATTCATGATTTAAGAAAGCTACTTAAGCTGTCACGAGTTGGGTAGTTGATGGCGCAAATGCTTGAGCTTAAGCAGCGAAAGGGAATAAGTATAGGGAGATAAGTGATGCAGAATAAAGCCCCTGATTTACTGATGCTTGTGATGAGATTAACTATCTTGTTAACCCTTACCGTGATTGTTCTCGGAGCTTATACACGCCTGTCTGATGCTGGCCTTGGCTGTCCTGACTGGCCGGGTTGTTACGGTAAGATCACCGTTCCCTCGAATACCCAAGCCGTTAATCAAGCCAATCTACAATTTCCAGAACGAGCTCTCGAAGCAGACAAAGCTTGGATTGAGATGATCCATCGCTACTTTGCAGGAACATTAGGGCTGCTTATCTTTGTCGTTGTTGCTTGGTGTATTAAAAAGAATATAACAACTGCTGGTCTTCCGTTACTTATCTCTGCAACCGTGATATTTCAGGCTTTGCTTGGAATGTGGACGGTGACTCTCAAGTTGATGCCCGTTGTGGTTATGGCGCATTTGATGGGGGGCTTCACGTTGCTGTCACTGTTGTGTCTGCTCTACTGTCGTTTGTCTCAATTCCAAAGCCGTTTTGGTGAGGCTGCCTATTCTTCACCACTTAAAGTCTCGGCACTATTCGGATTACTCATTGTAGTCGGGCAGATACTGCTTGGTGGCTGGACATCGTCTAATTATGCCGCTCTGGTGTGTACCCAATTACCTATCTGCGAAGGGAACTGGACAAGCTATTTAGATTTCAAAAATGCGTTCGATTTTGCTCAACATGGACACGATAACTATGAGTTTGGTGTGTTGGAATATCCCGCAAGGCTTACCATCCATGTCATGCACAGGTTCGGGGCTATTGTGGCGACGTTAATGGTGCTGATGATCGTGTACCAGCTATGGAAATTTGGCCAAGTGCCTCACCAAAAGCTGAGCGTGATTGTCGCATTAGTCCTGTTTACTCAAATCAGCCTTGGGATCAGTAATGTATGGTTTCACTTGCCAATTTCAGTCGCGGTTTTGCATAACCTAGTCGCAGCGATGTTGCTCATCAGCATGGTTGTAACCAATTTTGTGGTGTGGCAACGCAAACCGAGTGAAAGCTTGGTGAAGAATAGTGTATTACAAGGAGGTAATCATGGTCAGTAGAACGTCAACACAGTATGAAGTGGTGGCTCAAGACGCAGCCTTAACTCATAAGATAGCAGCCAACAATGACACAGCTTTAAGTAACGAAATAGCTGCAAAAAACAAAGCTACTTGGAAGGTCTATTTAACGCTGACTAAACCCAAGGTAGTGGCTTTGATGTTACTAACGGCCTTAGTGGGTATGTGTTTGGCCGTGCCCAACGGATTACCTTTACAGCAAACTCTGTTTGGAATGATCGGAATAGGATTAATGGCAGGCTCGGCAGCGGCATTTAACCATTTGATCGACAAAAAGATCGATGGGCAAATGACTCGCACAAACCGACGACCTTTGCCGTCAGGAGAGCTCAGCAGTTCACGTGTGTTCAGCTTTGCCGCGGGTATCGGCTTACTTGGGTTTGCCACGTTAATGGTGTGGGTCAATCAACTCACCGCTTGGTTAACCTTTGCAAGCTTGTTGGGTTACGCGGTGATTTATACCATGTACTTAAAACGAGCGACGCCACAAAACATTGTGATCGCAGGGATTGCAGGCGCAATGCCACCTCTACTGGGCTGGACGGCGGTTACCAATGAACTGCACTCAAATGCTTGGTTGTTGGTGATGATCATCTTTATTTGGACGCCTCCGCACTTCTGGGCGTTGGCAATTCATCGTCGTGATGAGTATGCCAAAGTGAATATCCCCATGCTGCCTGTGACCCATGGTATTGCTTACACCAAAACATCTATTTTGCTCTATACCTTGTTGCTTAGCATCGTATGTATATTGCCTGTGTTGGTCGGCATGAGTAGCTGGATATATTTGAGCGCTTCTTTGGTTCTCAACGGCGGTTTTATTTATCACGCTTGGGTACTTAAATATCGTGATGAACCTAATATGGCGATGAAGACCTTTAAGTTCTCCATCTATCATCTCATGATCTTGTTTGTCGCTCTGTTGGCGGACCACTATCTGATCTGCTCCAGTCAGACTGGACACTTAGCTAAGCGACATTTTGCTTTTCAAAG
>NZ_JBFSUV010000066.1:0-24801 GCF_041467515.1 Vibrio sp. 10N.247.311.12 | reverse complement strand
TGAGCCCGTAGAGGACTTTCACCTCCTAGATCAACGCCATGCTCGGCGCACAATACAAAAAAGGCTCACTAACTAGTGAGCCTTTTGATATCTGCGTAACGTAAAACATAGGTCTAACGTTGCTTGATGTTCAAACGAATAGTTTTAAAAGATTCGTTTTAGAAAAGCAGTTTAGAGCAGTCGTTTAGAACTGTAGTTTAAAAGAACTCAATCGAATTACGGCCGCTTTTGTCATCACGTGTTGGCTTTGGCGTGTCCGCTTTCTTTTTCGGTTTCTTCTCTTTTTTCTCTTTCTTTGGTTCAGCCTTTGCGCTTAGCATTTCTGCTTTGCTTTTCTTAGATTCTTTCTTCTTAGAATCCTTTTTAGACTGACCTTTCTTCGCCTTGTTCTCTTTTTTAAGCGCTTCTTTCTTTTTCGGCTTTTCTGATTCTTCTTGCACTGGCTGATCACACACCACTACATAGTATTCTTGGTTGAATTCAAAGAAGTCGCCATCGTACATTTTACGACGCTTACGGGTTTCTAGCTCACCATTTACCGCTACGTAGCCTTCAGAGATGATGTGCTTAGCTTCACCGCCACCACTCACTAGGTTAGCTATTTTAAACACTTTGTAGAGCTCGATTGGCTGTGATGAAACATCGATACCAATTGCTTCAATTTCAATCTCTTCGCCTTCTTCGCCCAGCTCTTGGCCTTCGTAGTCAGCGTCTTCGTAATGTTCTTGGTCCATGGTGACCTCTACCTAAATATGTACTTCTGAAATATTGGGCGCAGTGTAATCTTAAAACAACGAAATGACCATGTTGAATTCAACCAGAGCCCATTTGTTTTAAACAAACCCTCTGCGTTATAAAACACCACCAACATTCGAAAGACTCACCAACTGCTTAGTATATTCATGCTGCGGATTACCAAACAAAGTCTCAGTGTCGCCCTTCTCTATTACCTCGCCAGCTTTCATGACGATGGTGTAATGACACAAGGATTTCACGACATTCAGATCATGACTGATAAACAAATAGGTCAGGCCATACTTTTCTTGAAGTGACTTCAGCAAATCCAATACTTGAGCTTGAACGGTTCTGTCCAATGACGATGTTGGTTCATCGAGCAGGATAAACTCTGGCTTTAAAATCAAAGCACGAGCAATCGCAATACGCTGCCTTTGACCGCCAGAAAACTCATTTGGGTAACGGTGACGCGTTTCAGGATCGAGGTCAACCTCTTTCATTACGTCACAGATGCGTTGGTCGAGTTCGTGCTCATCCAATTGTTGATGCACTAACAAACCTTCGCCAATCACCTGAGCGACCGACATTCTCGGGTTTAGCGCAGAAAACGGGTCTTGAAAGACTACTTGCATACGGCTTCTAAACGGAAGCATCTGTTTTCGATCTAAACCTTGAAGCTGTTCACTCGAGTAGGTGATTGACCCTTCACTATCTACCAGCTTAAGTATCGCCATACCGGTCGTCGATTTACCAGAACCACTTTCGCCAACCAAACCGATTGAGTGCCCTTTCTTCAAAGTGAACTCCATGTCGGTCACAGCTTTAACATGAGAAATGGTGCGCTTGAATAAACCGCCCGTGATCGGGAACCAAACACGAAGTTGATTTACATCGAGTAGCGGTTTGCTTTCGGGTGACACAGGAACGGGCAAACCTTTCGGATCAGAGTTAATAAGTTTTTGAGTGTAAGGGTGAGCAGGCGCGTTAAACAGGGTATGACAGTCGTTACTTTCGACCAAGCGACCATCTTTCATTACTGCAACTCTGTCGGCAATCTTACGAACGATACTCAAGTCATGAGTAATGAAAAGCATTGCCATACCCAGCTCTTGCTGCAGGTCTTTTAGAAGGTCGAGGATCTGCGCTTGCACCGATACATCCAAAGCCGTTGTCGGCTCATCAGCAATAAGCAGCTCTGGTTCATTGATCAGTGCCATCGCGATCATCACGCGCTGGCGTTCTCCACCAGATAGCTCGTGCGGATAGGCTGAAATCTTTTGCTCAGGATAGCGAATGCCAACCTTTGAAAGCCACTCTATCGCCAAGGCTTGTGCTTTGTTGGTTCGCATACCACGATGAATTGCTAAGGTTTCAACAAGCTGTTTTCCAATTCGATGAAGCGGATTTAGGGAAACCATAGGCTCTTGGAAGATCATTCCAATACGACCACCACGAATCCCACGTAGCTGTCTTTCAGAACAACTCAGAATATCGGTGCCAGAGAAATTGATCTTACCGTTTAAGTAATGAGACGAGCCTTTTGGTAACAGCTTTAAAATCGAGTTAGCCGTGACCGATTTTCCGGAACCACTCTCACCCACCAGCGCTAATGTCTCACCTTTGTATATTTCTAAAGAGACATCTTGTGTCACTTGCTCTATCGAGTTTTTTCGCCCGAAACCGACAGACAGTTTATCTATGGTCAAAACCGGAGAAGCAGGCGTTGTATTTAAAGTCATAACCTATCCTTACTTCTGTTGATGCGGGTCGAAAGCATCACGCACCGCTTCACCAACGAAGACCAGTAACGTAAGCATCAGTGAAAGCACGACGAAGGCAGAAATGCCAAGCCAAGGCGCTTGTAAGTTAGCTTTACCTTGCGCCAGAAGCTCGCCTAACGAAGGCGAACCCGCAGGAAGACCAAAGCCCAAGAAGTCTAACGAAGTCAGTGTGGTCACCGAGCCTGAAAGAATAAACGGCATCATGGTTAACGATGCAACCATCGCGTTAGGTAACATGTGACGAAGCA
This sequence comes from Vibrio sp. 10N.247.311.12, assembly GCF_041467515.1. Classification (NCBI taxonomy): domain Bacteria; kingdom Pseudomonadati; phylum Pseudomonadota; class Gammaproteobacteria; order Vibrionales; family Vibrionaceae; genus Vibrio; species Vibrio sp. 10N.247.311.12. Next base: position 22,037 of record NZ_JBFSUV010000066.1, on the reverse strand, counting down.
TAATACGTTTGTCATCAACACCCATGGCTTGCGCGGCTCGCACATAATCGAAGTTTCGGCAGCGTAAAAATTCCGCTCGCACGATGCCTACTAAACTCATCCAACTAAACAACACCATAATCCCGAGCAACCACCAGAAATTCGGCTCAATAAAACTCGACAAAATAATCAGCAAGAACAGGGTCGGCATACCAGACCAGACTTCAATGAAGCGTTGTCCGAATAGATCAACCCAGCCACCGTAGTAGCCTTGTGTTGCGCCAACCACGACACCAATCACGCTCGATACAATGGTCAGAATAAAACCAAATAGAACGGAAATACGGAAGCCATAAATGATACGAGCTAATACATCTCGCCCCTTATCATCAGTCCCTAACCAGTTCACCGAATCGGGCTCCGATGGCACCGCACCTGAAATATCGAAGTTTATTGTGTCGTAGCTAAACGGAATGATTGGCCACACGATGTAACCGTTGTCTTCAATGAGCTCGATAACATACGGGTCTTTGTAGTCGGCCTCGGTTTCAAACTCACCACCAAACTCCGTCTCGGCATATTCATTGATAACAGGCACAAACCACTGATTATCATAAGAAACCAAGAGTGGTTTATCATTGGCAATGATCTCAGCGAACAGGCTCAAGCCAAACAAGATGGTAAATATCCAAAGGGAGATAAAACCACGCTTGTTTGCTTTAAAACGTAACCAACGAGCTTCAGCTAAAGGGTTGTTAAACATTTATTATCAATACCTTGTTATTCGTTCGCCATTAACGCGCTTCAAAATCAATTCGAGGATCAACCCAGGTATACGTCAGGTCGGAGATAATGCTCAGCACCAAGCCAAGCAAGGTCATGATATAGAGAGAGCTGAACACCACGGGATAGTCACGTTGAATGGTTGATTCAAAGCCAAGCAGACCAATTCCTTCGAGTGAAAACATCACTTCAATCAACATAGAACCCGTGAAGAAAATACTAATAAATGCACTCGGGAAACCAGCAATAATGATCAACATCGCGTTACGGAAAACGTGCTTGTAGAGAATGCTGCTCTCGTCCAAACCTTTTGCTCGAGCGGTCACTACATATTGCTTATTGATTTCATCAAGGAAGGAGTTTTTGGTCAGCATGCTGAGCGTGGCAAAGCCGCCGATGACCATAGCAAAAATGGGCAAAGCTAAGTGCCAGAAATAGTCGCCAATTTGCTGATACCAGTTGAGCTGGTCGAAGTTACTCGACACGAGCCCACGCAATGGGAACCAACTGAAGTAGTTACCACTCGCGAACAAAATAATCAGGATAATCGCAAACAAGAAGCCCGGAACGGCATAGCCAACAATCACCACCGCACTCGACCAAATATCAAACCGAGAACCGTGATGTATCGCCTTCATGATGCCCAAGGGTATCGAGATCACGTAGATGATTAACGTACTCCACAACCCTAAAGAAATGGAGACAGGTAAACGCTCGATGATTAAATCAATCACGTTACCACCCTTAAACAGGCTTTCACCAAAGTTAAAGGTCGCGTAGTTTTTCAACATATCGAAGTAGCGAACGTGAATCGGTTTATCAAACCCAAACTGCTTTTTGATCTCTTCAACCACTTCAGGATCAAGCCCGCGTGAGCCTTTATAGCCACTGGCAGACGCTTGATCACTTTCACTTAAATCAACTTCTTGTCCACCACCAGAAAAACGCTCCATAATGCCAGAGTTATGCCCTTCTAATTGAGCAACAGCTTGCTCTACCGGGCCTCCAGGCGCTATCTGGATGATGAAAAAGTTGATGGTGATGATCGCCCACAGCGTGGGGATCACCAACAATAAACGTCGAAATATATACGCGGCCATGCTAACTAACTCCTAGCGACGTTTTTCAGGAAGCAAAGCCGCCTTCTCTTCTGAAATCCACCATGTATCGATACCTAAATCGTATTTAGGCAATACATCTGGACGCTCAAACTTATCCCACATTGCTACGCGGTATTCACCGACGTGCCATTGCGGGATGTTGTAGAAATTCCACTGCAATACACGGTCTAGCGAACGACCAAGCGTAAGAAGTTTTTCAGGATGCTGTTGGTTACGCGCAATTTCTTCTGTTAATGCGTCAACCACTGGATCCATTACACCTGCAGTATTGTAAGTAGAATCAATGTAGTTAGAGTTCCAAACAATCATTAAGTTCGGGCTAGGATAAGGGTTTGCGGAAAATGAAGACGACACCATGTCGAAGTCACGATCACGAAGACGCTTGATATACTGAGTCGTATCAATGGTACGGATCTTCATCTCGATACCCATGCGTTTCAGGTTCTTTTGAACCGGCGTTGCGATACGTTCCGTGGTTGGGCTGTAAATCAACAACTCAAATGACATCGGCTTGCCAGTCTTTTCGTTGGTCATGACTTTGTCTTTCAGCACCCAACCCGCTTCTTTCAACAATTTGAAAGCGGTACGCATTTGGCTACGAATACGACCGCTACCATCGGTGACGGGTGGTTGGAATTCTTCGGTGAAAACTCGCGGTGGAATCTGATCTTTGTATTGAGACAACAACTCGACTTCAGCTTCGCTTGGTAAGCCTTTCGCTTCGTAGTTGGTATTTTGGAAGTAGCTACGAGTACGCTTGTACTGACCATAGAACATGTTCTTGTTCATCCACTCAAAGTCCATCGCGTAGGTTAACGCTTCACGCACTTTAGGATCAGAGAACACAGGAGATTGGATATTAAAGACGAAACCTTGAGTCGTTTCAGGCTTCTCGTGGTTAATCTCTTCTTTAATGATGTAGCCTTTATCGAAGTTCGCGCCCGTATAAGAGTTAGCCCAGAACTTAGCCGAATTCTCGGTTCGAAGATCGAACTCCCCTGCTTTGAACGCTTCCAACATTACCGTGTCGTCACGGTAGTAATCGTATTGCACCTGCTTGAAGTTATTGCGGCCAACGTTAACTGGTAGGTCTGCTGCCCAGTAGTTTTCATCTAGACCATAGGTAACACTTTGGCCTGATTTGTAGCTGATGATCTTATAAGGACCACTACCGACTGGTGGCTCACTTAGAGGCTCAGACAGCTTTCTGTCTTTCCAGAAATGTTTCGGCAATACACGAGTGCTTTGCGCGAAGCTAAACAGTTTTTCGCGGTTTGGAATGTTCATTTCAATACGAACAACCAAATCAGAGACCGCTTTTACTGACTTAATCTCTTTGTAATACACACGATACTGAGGCACGCCCTCGGTTGAGAACTTGTCAAAAGTAAAGGCAACATCATGCGCAGTGATAGGCTCGCCATCTTGGAATTTAGCATTTGGGTTGATGTCGATTTCCATCCAAGTGAAATCACTGGAGTAGCGAACCTTTGAAGCGATCAATGGATAGTACGCATCAATCTCGTCACTCGGAGAAAACATCAAGGTATCGTAAATCTCTCCGGTATAACTTGCAGCAACGCCGCGGGAACCGAATCGATTAAAGCTATCGTACGTACCTATGCTGCCATAGGTCACTTTGCCCTGCTTTGGCGCATCAGGATTAACGTAATCGAAGTGAGTGAAATCGGCTGGATATTTTGCTTCACCAAAACCAACCAGTTGTGTGGTTTCAATAACGGTGACAGCAGGAGTTGATTGGGTTTCAGAAGCGTAAGTAACGGAGGGTTGTAAAGCAATAAGCGGCAACATGATTGCACATGACTTCAAATTAAACCTGAAAAACTGAGTGCGTTGCGAGGCTTTGCGTCGAAAAACTGTTCCCATTTGACTCTCCCTTCAAATGTCATGAATTCTATATTCAAGTTGATTTATCGGCTTTGAATGCATGCCGTTAAATCAAGTATAGGTTCAAATCTAACATCATGTAATAACTAATAAAACCATCAGCACTCTATCTCTGACGGTTTATTTACAAATTACTCGTCACCGCTCGAAGTTATTGGATGCAGTGAGCTTTGATTGCTTTGGTTCCTTTGATTGAGTTGATTAGCTTGGTGGCGTTGGAAAGCACGGGGGAAGGCAGAAGCACTAAGATTGCTCTAGCCTGAATGACACAAGCCTCAACGGCTAAGATTCCTTTGGTTGGCTTCTAAAGTGAAATTTAGGCTCTAAATAATCAACAAACTATACTTTTACTGGAGTATCCTTGCAGCCTAGGTCTAAATGGAATGACACTTTGAACAAACCAAACCAAATAACATTCGCAACGTTCAACCTTCTGAACTATCTCGAGCCACCGAATGCTTATTATGATTTTGAGAACATCTACAGCTTCGAAGAATGGCAGAAGAAGCAACATTGGATGGCTGAAGCGATTCGCTCATTAGATTGCGATGTGATTGGCTTCCAAGAGATATTTAGCCCGCAATCTTTAGAGCTATTGATGAACGAGCTAGGTTATCCATACTTTGCAGTGGTCGATAGCGCCAACGTTGAAGATGATTACCTATACACCTCACCAGTCGTTGGGATCGCTTCCCGTTACCCGATTGAAAACGTGCAGCCTGTTACGCCAGATTCGACGTTACTGAAAGCATTCAACCTTGACGACAAATTCTCATTCAACAGAACGCCTGTTCACGCGACGATTACGTTACCCCATTTAGGTTCAACCGACTGTTATGTGGTGCACTTCAAATCACAACGTCCGACAGAGCCAAAAGCAGAATCTGTCGATGCGGACAACACTCAGCAAGGTGCAAAACCACAAAGTGACACGCTCACTCGTTTTCACCAAGAACAGCTTGGCTCTTGGCTATCAAGTGTCCAACGCGGTCTAGAAGCTCAGATGCTGCATCAATACATCACCAACCAACGCTACCAAACCGAGCAACCTGTTGTGTTGATGGGTGACTTTAATAAGCCACTGTTTAATGATGAGTTTAAAGGGCTGTTGAATTACTCAATCAACCGAGACGAAAACAGCAAGCATTGGCTATCCCACTTTCGCTTGAAAGACAGCTGGGATCTTTACCATCAGCTACATGAAGAAGATTTGCTTGAACAGCGTAAGCCAACCCATTACTACGGCGCATCTGGGTCTGTACTGGACTACATTTTGATGTCGAACGAGTTTGATTGTCAGAACTCGTCTAGTTTGATGGAGATCTCTAGCTACACAGTGTTAGACCATCACCTCACCAATCCAAGCTTTGAACACGACCAATTCAGTACGGACCATGCCATCGTGTCTGTTACCGCTCATATTCGTGAAGCCTAGAGTTAAACATAAAAAAGCCGCAGTCAAAAACTGCGGCCTTCCACTTTAGCTAAACGGGTTGAGCTAACCGACGCCCCATTTAGAAACCGATTTACCGTTTAGCAAAGTATGAAACTTAGAATGTGTACATTGCGCCTAAGTAGAAAGAATCCAGAACAACAGTATCTTCTGTCTTGTGTCCGTTTTCGTAATTTTCGAGATCAAAAGCATCGGCTTCGTACGCTAAGCGAAAGCTCAACGAAGACATTGTAGGTGGCGTATATCCAACACCAACACCCATACGGATGCCATCTCCCGAATCATCAAAACCATCTCCTGAAGGGCGAGAGCCATCAGCAAGCTTCATGTCTAGATCAATAGTCGACAGACCGATAGTGCCAAATGGACGAATGCCATTATCAAACGTGTAACCGAGGTTCGCCGTTACCGAAAAGATTTGAGGTGTCCAAGTGAAAACCTTATTACCAGATTTCGTTTTCAGGGCGATATCACCAAAATCTGTGTATTGAGCTTCAACCGAAACAATGCGGTTAAATTTGTAACCAGCAATTAATCGGTAAGTATTGTCTTCGGCTTTAAAAGTAATAGGCTCACTGATCGTGTCAGTTAACCCGCCCACTTCGACCATTAGCACACTTAAATAATTACCCGCTCCAACAGCAGGCCAATTTGCTCAATCTCCACAATTTAGAATAAGACGAACAGAAAACACGATGAACCACACAATAGACTTCAACGGCTTAATCATTGATATCGACGCTCGAACGATTACCAACCAGCAAGGAAACAAAATCACTTTGCGCCCTCGCCTATTAGCAGTGCTCTGCTTGTTATTGGAAAATGTGGGAAGACCGATTTCAAGAGAGCATATTGTTGATGTGTGTTGGGACGGACAAATCTCGTCACCACATGTTCTTGCAAACGTAGTCTATAACCTACGCAATGTGTTCGCGCGATTAAGAGCATCCAACGTCCAGATCATTACCATTAGTAAGTTCGGATATGCGCTATCGATTGAACCCACGTAAAAGGATTTATGCAATCAATGGCGGTGACTAAGATCACCAAAAAACGCCCCATCGAAACGTTTCGATGATCATTATCACACTCTAAAACAATCAAACGTGCAAATGATAAATCAGACACTATTATCACTATCGAAACGTTTCGATGGCTTTTCTTGAGTTGTTCTCAACCCATCAAGCGTTATTTTTCGATAGGTCGTGATATGAAAAAAAGTACTCTAATAAACTCTGAACTCTCTTACCTAGTGGCGACTCTTGGCCACACAGATGAAATCACGATTTGTGACGCGGGCTTACCAATTCCAGACCACGTAACTCGTATTGATCTTGCTTTAACTCACGGTGTCCCAAGCTTTCAGCAAACGGTAAAAACCATGCTGGATGAATCTCAAATCGAAGGTGTTGTGATTGCAGAAGAGTTTGCGAAAGTAAGCCCAGAGCACCACGCTGCGCTGATTGATTTAATCAAGACAGAAGAAGCGCGTTGTGGCAAATCGCTTTCTATTACTTACATCACTCATGAAGAATTCAAACAGCGTACGCATGAAAGCCGCGCGGTAATTCGCACCGGTGAGTGCACACCATACGCAAATGTTATTTTCCAAGCTGGCGTAACCTTTTAGCTCAAGCAAAACGCAACGACAGCTCAGTGACATCACTGAACCAAAACAATACATAGACAGAACAATCAAATACAACTGGCCCCGAGTAAAGGAACCGACATGACTCAAGCCATTTTAGAACTTAGCTCAATTGAGAAAGCCTTCCCTGGTGTGAAAGCACTGGATAAGGCAAGCCTCAACGTTTATCCAGGACGCGTAATGGCGTTAATGGGTGAAAACGGTGCGGGTAAATCAACGCTTATGAAAGTGCTGACAGGCATCTACCACTTGGACGGCGGCACTATTGCCTACCAAGGAAAACCTGCTGCATTTAAAGGGCCACGTGATTCTCAACAAGCAGGCATTAGCATCATTCACCAAGAGCTGAATCTAATCCCTGAATTGACCATCGCCGAGAACATCTTCTTAGGTCGTGAAATCACGGGCACCATGGGTCGTATCTTGTGGAACGAGATGTACCAAGAAGCAGACAAGCTACTTAAACGCCTTAACGTGAAACACAGCTCGAAAACGCCTCTAGGTCAGTTGAGCCTTGGTGAGCAGCAAATGGTAGAGATTGCGAAAGCCCTATCGTTTGAATCTAAAGTCATCATCATGGATGAACCAACCGATGCGCTAACCGATACCGAAACTGAATCTCTGTTTAAGGTGATTAACGAATTGCGCGATGAAGGCTGTGGCATTGTTTACATCTCTCACCGTTTGAAAGAGATCTTCGAGATTTGTGATGACATCACCGTGCTGCGTGACGGTAAGTTCATTGGTCAGTGTGAAGTAAAAGACACCGACGAAGATGGCCTAATCGAAATGATGGTTGGTCGTAAGTTAGACGAACAATATCCACGTATCGGCCAGAGCCATGGTGAAACTTGTCTTGAAGTGATTGGCCTGACGGGTTCTGGTGTTCACGATGTGAGCTTTACGCTAAAACGCGGTGAAATCCTGGGTGTATCTGGCCTAATGGGTGCTGGCCGAACTGAACTGATGAAAGTGATTTACGGTGCCCTTCCAAGTGAACGCGGCGTCATCAACCTAGAAAACAAAACCATCAACCCTGTAAGCCCGAAAGACGGCTTGGCCAATGGCATTGCTTACATCTCTGAAGACCGTAAAGGCGATGGCTTAGTTCTAGGGCTTTCTGTTAAAGAAAACATGTCGTTATGTTCACTTGACCTACTAACAAAGAGCGGTCAAATCCAACATAAAGACGAAGTGATTGCAGTAGATGACTTCATCAAGCTATTCAACATCAAAACCCCGACGCGCGAACAGATTATTGGCAACCTTTCTGGTGGTAACCAACAGAAAGTGGCTATCGCTAAGGGCTTGATGACCAAACCAAAAGTACTGATTCTCGACGAGCCAACGCGCGGTGTCGATGTCGGTGCTAAGAAAGAGATTTACCAACTCATTAATAAATTTAAAGCCGACGGCATGAGCATCATTTTAGTCTCATCTGAAATGCCAGAAGTGTTAGGAATGAGTGACCGCATCATGGTGATGCATGAAGGCCGTGTAAGCGGTGAATTTGATGCTAAAGAAGCAAACCAAGAATTATTACTGGCGTGTGCGGTCGGTAAAAAGATCAACGAGGACGCAGCATGAGTACTAAAACCATGAGCAAAACAACTGAAGCTCCAAAGAAAAAACCGTTAATCAGCAAAGAGTGGCTGATTGATCAAAAGTCATTGATTGCTTTGCTCTTCCTGATTGTTGTCGTTTCTTTCTTAAACCCGAACTTCTTTACTGTCGACAACATCCTGAACATTCTGCGCCAAACCTCGGTTAACGCAATTATCGCTGTAGGTATGACGCTGGTTATCTTAACCGCGGGTATCGACTTGAGTGTTGGCTCTGTACTGGCACTTTGTGGTGCATTCGCAGCCAGCATGATTGGCATGGAAATCCCAGTGATGATCGCCGTGCCAACCGCTCTAGTAGCTGGTGCAGCATTAGGTGCTATCAGTGGTGTGATTATCGCCAAGGGTAAGGTTCAAGCCTTCATCGCAACGCTTGTAACCATGACTCTATTGCGCGGCGTGACCATGGTTTACACCGACGGTCGTCCTATCTCGACTGGCTTTACAGACACAGCAGACGCATTCGCTTGGTTCGGTACAGGCTATGCAATGGGCATCCCAGTTCCAGTATGGATCATGGTCGTGGTATTCGCAGCGGTATGGTACCTACTTAACCACACACGCTTTGGTCGCTACGTTTACGCACTGGGTGGCAACGAATCAGCAACTCGCCTATCAGGCATCGACGTAGACAAAGTAAAAATCGGTGTTTACGCAATCTGTGGTCTGCTAGCTGCAGTGGCAGGCATCATCGTGGCATCGCGTTTGTCATCTGCTCAACCAACCGCAGGTATGGGTTATGAGCTAGACGCTATCGCAGCCGTAGTTCTTGGCGGGACAAGCTTAGCTGGCGGTCGTGGCCGTATCATGGGCACATTGATTGGTGCTCTGATTATCGGCTTCCTAAACAACGCCCTAAACCTACTAGACGTATCTTCTTACTACCAGATGATTGCAAAAGCAGTGGTTATTCTTCTGGCAGTATTGGTCGACAACAAAAACAAATAAAACCTATTCACACTCTAGGTTAATACAAGTAACACCCTGTTTTACCTTAAAATATTAGAATCTATAAATAATGTAACAACGAGCTAGGACTCACCTCTTAGCTCCCCCTACACAAAGGACTTACACCATGAAAAAATTAGCGACTCTTATTTCTGCTGCTCTTCTTTCTACAACAGTATCTGTGTCTGCACAGGCGCAAGATACAATGGCAATCGTTCTGTCTACATTGAACAACCCATTCTTTGTAACCATGAAAGATGGCGCAGAAGCGAAAGCTGAAGAGCTAGGCTACAAGCTTATCGTTCTGGATTCTCAAAACGACCCAAGCAAAGAGCTGTCGAACATTGAAGATCTAACCATTCGTGGTGTTAAGGCAATCCTGATCAACCCAACAGATTCAGACGCCGTGTCTAACGCAATTCGCATGGCTAACCGTTCAAACATCCCAGTACTAACACTAGACCGTGGTGCAAGCCGTGGTGACGTAGTAAGCCACATCGCTTCTGATAACGTAATCGGTGGTGAAATGGCAGGTCACTTCATCATGGAAAAAGTGGGCGAAAAAGCGAAAGTAATCCAACTTGAAGGTATTGCTGGTACTTCTGCAGCTCGTGAACGTGGTGAAGGCTTCATGAATGCAGTAAACGGCAGCGACCTTGAGCTTCTTGCAAGCCAACCTGCTGATTTCGACCGTACTAAAGGTCTGAACGTAATGGAAAACTTGCTTGCAGCTAACCCAGATGTACAAGCAGTATTCGCGCAGAACGATGAAATGGCACTAGGTGCACTTCGCGCCGTTCAAGCTTCAGGTAAAGAAGTAATGATTGTTGGCTTTGATGGCACAGACGACGGCATCGCAGCAGTTAACCGTGGTCTACTTGGTGCTACAGTTGCACAACAACCTGACCTAATCGGTTCTCTAGGTATCGAAATGGCAGACAAAGTACTGAAAGGCGAAACAGTAGACGAGTACGTACCAGTACCTCTAAAAATCATCGCTAAGTAATCGTTACTAGGTAACGCGATATAAAGCAGGGAGTTCCCTATCTCCCTGCTTTGATTGGCTCGCTGACTCAAACAAAAGCAAACCCCGACAGTGCATCGCTGTTTCTCATTCCGCTCACAAAAGAGAGCGCACTTAACACCATGAGAAAGACCCATGCATTTTCAAATACGATATATCATAAGGCTCGTATCATGACTCAACTGATTGTTTTAGGTAGCGTTAACGCTGACCACGTACTGCAAGTTCCTTCGTTCCCTCGTCCGGGTGAAACCTTGATTGGCGGTAACTATCAGGTCATTCCTGGCGGCAAAGGCGCAAACCAAGCCGTAGCGGCAGCAAGATTAAACGCAGACATTGGCTTCATCGCCTGTGTTGGTGACGACCCATTTGGCGTCAACATTCGTCAAGATTTTGCTAAAGATGGTATCAACATCGACAGTGTGATCGTTGCGGACAACACGCCGACTGGCATTGCGATGATCCAAGTATCAGCAACCGGCGAAAACAGCATTTGTCTTTCTGCGGAAGCTAATGACAAGCTGACTTGCGACCAAATCGAACCACATTTAGAGAAGATTCGCGGAGCCAAATACCTGCTAACTCAACTTGAAACGCCAATTGAAGGTATTGAGTACGCTGCGAAAGTAGCAAAAGAGAGTGGCACGCAAGTCATTCTAAACCCGGCTCCTGCTCGTCCATTATCGGATTCACTGCTTGCTTGTGTTGACGTGATTACACCGAACGAAACTGAAGCAGAAGTGCTGACAGGCATTACCGTGACGGACAACGCGTCTGCTCATCAGGCTGCGTTGGCTCTGCATGCTAAAGGCATAGAAACGGTAATGATCACGCTAGGCGCGAAAGGCGTGTGGGTGAGTCATCGCGGTCAAGGCAATGAAGCCAGCGAAGGTGAATTAATCGCAGGTTTCCGTGTTGAAGCAACAGATACAACTGCCGCAGGTGACACCTTTAACGGCGCGTTGGTGACAGGCTTGCTTGAAGATATGCCACTTGAGCGTGCGATTAAATTTGCTCATGCTGCAGCTGCTATCTCTGTGACACGCTTTGGTGCTCAAACGTCGATTCCAAGCCGTGCTGAAACTGATGCGTTCTTGGCAGAGCGACTGTCTGCTTAGTTTGATACCTATTTGAAGGCTTAACTCCTGAGCTAAACCGTGGTTAACGGATGTTAGCCTTCAAATTCGTTAACAACAAATAACAAGCATAAGCCCCTGTTTTCAGGCAGAATATCGCCCAACGTGGAAGGTTATTCCCACAAGGATTTTTTATGGCAACAATGAAAGACATCGCACGGCTCGCAAAGGTTTCGACTTCTACCGTGAGCCACGTGATCAACAAATCACGCTTTGTCAGTGAAGAGATTGCTGAGCGTGTTAACAGTGCGGCTAAAGAACTCAACTATGCGCCTTCTGCATTGGCTCGCAGCTTGAAAATGAAACAAACCAAAACCTTGGGAATGCTAGTGACCACATCTACCAATCCATTCTTTGGCGAAGTGGTGAAAGGTGTGGAACGTCGTTGCTACGAAAAAGGCTACAACCTTATCTTGTGTAACACCGAAGGCGATAGCGAACGCATGAAGTCCTCTATCGATACCTTGCTGCAAAAGCGTGTCGATGGCTTGATGCTGATGTGTTCAACGCTTGAAGGTCAACATATCGATGTGTTCGAGCGCTACCCAGAACTGCCTGTTGTAGTCATGGACTGGGGCCCTATGTTGTTTGCGAGCGATAAGATCCAAGACAACTCGCACCAAGGTGGCTACATGGCAACTAAGCACTTGATAGATAACGGTCATTCTCAAATTGGTTGTATCACTGGCCCACTGCACCGCAATCAAGCTTCGTCTCGTTATCAAGGCTTCAAGCAAGCAATGGAAGAAGCAAATTTAGAGATCAACCCTAAGTGGATTGTTGAATCAAACTTTGAATGTGACGGTGGTTTTGACTCTTATCAGACACTGAAAACTCGTGGCGAAATGCCATCTGCCTTGTTCGTCAGTAACGATATGATGGCGATGGGCGTGATTCACGCTGCGGCGCAAGATGGCACATCGATTCCTAATGATCTGTCTATTATTGGCTACGATGACATCCACCTGTCGAAGTACATGACACCCGCGTTAAGCACAGTCCACCAGCCAAAACATCGTTTAGGTAAAGCAGCAGTGGATACGCTTTTGAGCAGGCTACAAACTCCAGATGCTTATCCACAAGTCGTTGAACTTGAACCTACTCTTGTTGAACGAAGCAGTGTAAAAGCACTTTAATACTCGCCACACTCACCACACCGTTGAAAGCTAGCTTATGAGCTAGCTTTTTTGTCTTTGAAACATAATAACGCCGCTTACTCGCTCTTAAAATGCCGTTAATATGCGAAACTTACACGCTAAAATATGCACTTGCGCACTCAGCAACTATTCACGCAATTAACGACTAATTCATCTACACTAATATTAAATAACAACGGCATGGAGAGCGTAGTTGTATGATCGCGGGTTGGTTTGACAATATATCCCTACAAAAAAAGCTATTAGTCAGCTTTTTAATTCCTATCACTTTGATGGTCATCGTCTCTTTCTCTGTGTATGAAAACACCCAATCTATTGTGAAAGATAACCATTGGGTTGTTCACACTCAAAAAGCCATAGCCCGAGCTCAAGAGCTACTCAACCTAATCGTGGATATGGAAACCGGACAACGCGGCTACCTAATCACTGGCGATCCCGTATTTTTAGAGCCCTATCATCTGGCACTGGATGTTTGGCGTCAAAAAATGCAAAGCCTATCAACTCAAGTGAGTGACACCCCCCATCAAGTTGAACGCCTCAAACGAATCGATGATATTCATAAGACATGGCTAAAGGAGTCGGGCGAAAAAGAGATCATGCAACGCAACCTCGTCAATAAAGGTGAAGCGGACATGCAAAGTGTCGTCTACCTCACTCAACAACAGACCGGAAAACAACTGATCGATAAGATCCGTAAAGAGATCGCTCAATTTATCGATATTGAACAGCAAATTATCAGAGTCAGAGTCGATAAGTCCGTTAACTCCGCCAACCAAACCACTTACGTACTGGTTGTCGGTACCCTGTTTTCAGTATTCATTTCGCTGGTTGTAGCCGCTTGGTCTTCAAGCCGCATAAAAAGAAGAATAGACATACTGCTCGCAGCCGCAAACCAAGTTGCTGCTGGCCATTTAAAAGAAGGGGCATCGACCCTCAAACTTTCCTCAAACATTAACGCTCAAGACGAAGTAGCTCACCTCAGCCATAGCTTTCAAACAATGGCAACAAACCTGGTAAAAAACGACAATGAAATGCGAGCGAAAAATCAGGAGCTAATAGCAGAACGAACCAAAGCAGAAGCCGCTGTTAAAGCCAAAGGCGATTTTCTGTCTACCATGAGCCACGAGATCAGAACACCAATGAACGGGGTTCTTGGAATATCTCAAATCATTGCAAGCCAGACCCAAGAACCCGAAACAAAAGAGAACATCAACATCATTCTCGATTCTGGTCACCACTTGATGACGATACTCAACGATATTCTGGACTTCTCAAAAGTCGAAGAAAACAAGCTTGAGCTAGATGTGGCACCCTTTAATTTTGTTCAAGTCATGCAGCCGGTATGCAGCGCTCTAAAACCCTTAGCCGATGAAAAAGGCATTCGCCTGTTGATCGAAAATAACATACCGAAAAACATCCAACTCGTCGGAGACTGTGCAAGGCTACGCCAAATCATGTTCAACTTGGGCGGCAATGCGACCAAATTCACCAAAGAAGGTCATGTGTCCATTCAAGCTGACCTCAACCGCCCCAACAACCAGCTGATCCTCACGGTGACAGACACCGGGGTTGGTATCCCGAAAGATAAGCACGAACAGGTATTCAATTCATTCGAACAAGCCGACACTTCGACAACAAGAAAGTATGGCGGAACAGGGCTTGGTCTCGCAATCGTCAAGAACCTAGTCAACCTCATGAACGGAGAAATCACATTAACCAGTGCTGTCGGGCTTGGCACAAAATTCCAAGTCTCTCTGCCTATCACATGGCAAGAAAGCAAAGCGAAAGACATCGCGACCCATACAGTCGATTCAGAAACTCTCAGCTTTGACTCGTTAAGCATCCTGTTGGTGGAAGATAACCGTATTAATGCCATTGTTGCACAAGGCTTCTGTGAAAAACTCGGCCATCATGTTGAGCATGCGGAGAACGGGAAATTGGCGATTGAACGCCTCAAAACCACTCAATATGACCTTATCTTGATGGACAATCATATGCCTGAAATGAACGGGGTCGAGACAACAAATTACATTCGTGAAAAACTGAAACTCGATACCTTGATATTCGCTTACACGGCCGATGTATTCCGTGAGGCGCATGACAACTTTATTCAGGCGGGTGTCGACCATATTCTGACCAAGCCTCTGCAGCAAGAGAGTTTCTTCGACGCCCTACAACAGTTCTCAAGTCGATTACCGAAACAAACCGCAGCCGAAGGTTCGAGTGAGAATGAAAACATTGTCGAGCTTCATCGTAAGCCTATTGAAACGTTAAGGTTAACGGAAGAAGAGATCAGCCATTCAGAAGTGATACAAATACTGAAAGATGACACGGAAGGGTTCAGCTTACTCATCGACTCAACCATTATTGAGTTCGAACAGTCAGTAGATCGCGTCATTGAATACTATTTAGCGAAAGAATTAGAGCCACTTTGTCGTACTCTGCACTCCATTAAAGGCATGTCGCTGAACTTAGGTCTTAACATGCTTTCTAAGCAAGCACTGGAGCTAGAAGTCGAAGCAAAAAATCAACAATTGCCGGATATTGAACGACTGCAAAAACTGCTCAATCGCCTTATGGTCAATATCCATCAAGCTCAGCGGATGAAAAATGCTCATTCAGTCGAGCATCTGAATCAAATGAACGATCAAGCTTAAGAACGCTTCGTTCCCAAACTAAAACGCAAGGCTTAATCACCTTGCGTTTTTCGATCTTATATCGAGCTAGTCTCTGTTCTAGCGATTTAACGGTCTAACGGTCTAACGGTTTAGCGGTTTAAGAGAGAGGTGATTTGCCGCATCTCATCTTCAACATCAATGCCATTGTATTGTGGCGCAATCGAGGGATCTTGAATACTCACGGTTTCTACCGATTGCTTGTCGTTAAGTTTAGTCACTAACTCCCCTTTGGGTGAGTAGGCTCGGCTTCCACCACAATAAGTCGCGGTAAACGCATTAACCACATCTTGCCCGACGCGATTACAAGTAACCATGTGACACCCTTCCTCCAAGGCTCTCGCTTGAGCAATGGCAAAACTATGATGCCCACCGAAGTTGGCAGGGTGAAGAATAACGTCGACCGACTGATACCCTCTCATGATCTCCGGGAACCAAATATCAAAGCAAATCGCGACACCAAACTTTAAGCCTTTGTGCTCAAACGAGAGGCGTTCCTCCCCTCTCGAGAAATACTGCTTATCGAATTTGGTTTGACTGATTTTTCTATATTTGTGTCGTAAACCGGAAGCATCCACAACCACGACGCTGTTGTAATATTGGCCGCTATCTTTCTCGGCAATACCAGCAACAATCAAGGTGTGATGCTTCGCTGCAAGCTGCGTTAATGAATCAATAGTACTGCTGTCGGCGAAGTCTTCAGCCAATTCATGAATTTCTTCAGCCTCATTAAAAATATACCCAGTAGTGAACAGTTCAGGCAGTAAAGTAATATCGCCAACTGACGGCTCCGCTTGCAAAAGATCAGAGACCGAATCTATATTCTTTTGTTTGTTTTTGTATTCAACTTCAAGCTGAATAAGCGTGATACTGACATTATTCAAAATCGATTCCTTACTAGGTAATACTTAAAGCTGTAATGCTTCAAGCTGGAGACTAAGAACTAAGAACGACAGAGTAGGCCAATCCCCTATCGCTTTCTTATTCGCCCGCCAAAGGTTGAAGCAGGTGCACAGTCCTGTACGTATTTTAAACCTGCCTACGGCGCTAATTAAGGCTCTGGTAAAACGGGAGGCGTGCTGTCCATATAGGTTAAGAAATTCACCCACACCTCATGCGTGCGCTGCTTGGTTAACGTCATCTTGCAGGAAAGCGCCATACCCCCTCGAATAGAACCTTCACGCCATTGGGTGTACACAGAATCACAATGTGCTGTCATGTACGCCTGCCAGCTCTCCTGAGCCTTCTTAATTGACGCCACCAGCTCAGCATCATAAGCATTGTGCTCAAAGCTGGCTGCAAGGTATTTATCCAGTTCCGCTTGTGCAGATTCCAACTCAATTGCCGCACAGTGATTGATCTCGATGGTATTCATCGCATTCTCGCAATCAACAACACCTTCGTAGGCCAACGCAGAGAATGAGAAGCACACCGCTATGAGTGCCGATATCAGTTTTGTCATAATCATCCTTTATGCTGCCACCACCAAAACGAATCGTGTCGTGACTTTATTTATTTAAACGTGGCTCAATATTTAGCTCATTCAGCCAGAGCAAATAACAATAAAATTTATCAGGATATAAGCATTTATTATCCGCATAAATCATCAAAAATGACGCCTCGCCAACTCAAATAAATGAGATAACGCTCAGATTTTGCTGGTAAAACTAGAAAACATATTATTTATATCAATAATTTGTGCCTGCATTCACAATATTAATTATTTATATTGCTACGTAATCGTTAACTTTATAAATTAAATCGAATGCTCACATAAATCGGTAACGCTTCTCCAACTATGGATATCAAGTACCAAAACATTGCCAAGACTTCATTTTACTTTGCCATTTCTTTCTTTTTTTCCATGGCAATGCTCATTCCTTTTACACCGCATCACTACCAAACATTAACCGAAGACACATCAAGGTTAGTCGAAACCAGGTTAGAAGGGATCCAATCAAGGTTCGACCGTTTTTTATCTGAAGTTAGACCTGAACAGTCATGCGACGCGATCGTTAGACAGCTTCGACAAAACGTTTTTGAAGCCGATTGGGTAAAAGAAGCAGCGGTATTCAATAAAGAGAACCGATTTTACTGTTCAACCACCGATGGTGACGTTTCATTTCGCCTATACAGCACCATCAGGCAGCGGCTCAATGACGACCCGAATTTAGCGACCCTGTCGTATTCCAACTCGGCCATCACACAAGTTCAGTCCATCATGCTCATTTTCTCGAACAAAGAAGATGCCGGAGTGAGCCTGATGATTCCGCCACACTTCATCTATGACCTTGTTGAATCAAACCTGAGCAACCATGGAATACAGGCTAAAGTTGAAGTGATCAAAAGAGATATCCACCCTACCGATATTGACTCATCAATCGCCAAGGTGCGGATACAATCAAACACCTACCCATTGACCATCACCTCATACATTGGGTATCAGTTTTATCTTCACTTCATGTTGAGTTATTTATGGTTTGGCTTTTTGATGGCCGGAATCACCACCATTATTCTCCTTTCCATCAAGCATAAAAAGCAGAGCCAACGCAGCTTAGAATATTCGCTTTCAAGTGCGCTAAAAAACCAACACCTTCATGTTCACATGCAGCCTATCGTTAACCAAAACACCAATGAGATCGTCGGCTGTGAGTCACTATTACGATGGAACGACCCAATTGAAGGTAACGTCTCCCCGGCTATTTTCATTCCGCTTGCTGAAAGCTTAGGCTTAATTGAGGAGCTCACCTACTTCGTGCTGCGCAAAGTATTAATGACGTTGAAAAGCAATCAAGATGTGTTCGACTCAAAGTACATCAGCGTCAACATCAGCCGCAACGTAGTGTCTAACAGTAACTTCTCTAACAAAGTGATCAGCATCTTTAAAAGACACCCTGAGATCCTCAAGCAGGTGGTTTTTGAAGTAACCGAATATGGTGAATGTTCTGATGCCGACATGGTCAAAATTAGAGACAACCTAACCAAGCTATCGAACAGGGGCGTCAGAGTCGCGATTGATGATTTTGGTACAGGCTACGCAGGGTTAGATTTCGTAAGACAGTTCCCGTTCAGCATTCTCAAAATCGATCGCGTGTTTGTGAAAAACATATCCGACGAATCCAGCTTTGGTCTCCCTTTGCTAGAGTCCATGCTTCAACTATCACGCTCCTTAGGCATGCAAGTCATCGTCGAAGGTGTCGAGTATGAATCCCAAGTGAAAATCTTATCTAAGCTCGGTGTCGACTATATCCAAGGCTTCTATTTTTATAAGCCGATGCCGATAAACCTGACTGTCAGCTTACTCAGGCAGCAGCATTTTGAGTCCGATAACGTTGAGGAATCATCCTTTTCAACACCAAAATGTGAGCAGCTTTAAACAGGTTCGATGGGATAAGCGCTGAAGATACAGTTCAGAATAATGCTTAGTACAACGCGTCACTTTAGCTTACGGTACGTTTCCCCACTCTTACACCCAGGCAGGCTTTTACCATATTTGTGACTTAAATTATCGACGCGTGTTTTGGTTGGTTTTATGACTACTCGTAATCGCTAGCATGCTATCAGCGTGATTTTTGTTCCAATCAATCTTTTCGTTAATGTCTTTTTTATCAACAAAGACCCAGTGAGACATACACTCTACACACAATACCAAACACATCACAACGCAGCATGTAACATATGCAACAAGCAACTAATTCGTGACCATCAACAAGATAATACCGTATCATGTGCGTGATTAAATTAACCTAGGAATCAATCACATGGAAAATACTGAAGTAATTAATACGGGGCTCTCAGAGAAGGACAAAAATGCAAAAACTCATGCCATCATCGCGTATGCGTTAATGCTATTAGGCTTCTTTACTGGTATTAGTTTTCTTGCAGGTGGTATTTGGGGCATCGTTAAAAAGTCCGATGCTCAAGGGACTGTCTTTGCGGATCACTACGACAACATCACCAAAACATTCTTTGTTTCGATTGTGCTTACTATCATTGGCGCTCTAACAGCCGTTTTTGTTATTGGCTATGTTGTTCTTCTTGTTGCCGCGATCTACACGCTTTGGAAGTTGATTGCTGGTTTAGCAAAAATTACTTCAGACAAGAGTTTTAATTAATATGAAAAGATGCGAAGCCGCAGCTTTAAAGCGACGGCTTCACATCTTCGTCTATTCGTCTATTCGTCTATTCGTCTATTCGTCTATTCGTCTATTCGTCTATTCGAGCAGAGCTTAAAGAAAAATAGAAAGCGAACAAAGGTATAAGTTAGTAAACTAATTAGACTAGTTCGTCGCTTTTGAATCTGATGAATTAGCTGCTTTCGTTGCTTCTTCAGCAGTTTTCTTACCAAATACCGTATCCATCATAAAACCAATACGCTTAGCTGCATTACCAAATTTGTTTGGGTTAGCCGTGTATGGGACTTTAAATTCTACTTCACCTACTCTTTGTCCGTTCTGATAAGCATTGATCTCCGCTTGCTTTAAGAACAACGCTAAGTCCCAGCTCCAATGGCCTTCATACTCCAATGTCAGCTTATCAAGATCGTGCTTCGACTTATCAGGTACGACGGTGTAGGTATAATCGTTATCTTGCAGCCACGTTTCCATAGTATTTAAAAACCCTTCACGTGTTTCAGCGTCTTTAACGATAACAACATCAACTTCAGTCGTAGGTTCTGGAATCGCGCTCCCAGTGTAACGAGGGGCTCCACAACCAGCCAAAATTAAAACCGAAAGCGATAATAGTAGGTATTTTTTCACGTTATATATCCATTAACAGTTAACTGCGTGAATGATACCACATCAAAAAAATGACATATTATATAAGCAAAGGTTAATCAGACATTCCTTGTTACATAAGGCACTAAAAAACAACGAAAGAAAATGCGAAGGCTATGGGTCTCCTTTGATGAACATTTAAATCATCGCATCATTGAATGCATCACAAGGGATATCATGGAAAAGACACTTCAAACCAAACTGGCGACTAGCCTACTACTGCTGAGAATCGGCATTTTTATCGTCTTCTTATTCTGGGGCTTGGATAAGATCCTTGTCCCTGAGCACGCGACAAAAGTACTGTCTGGCTTTTACGGCATCGACATCTCGAACAATGCGATGATGGCTCTGGGTGTCGCGCAGCTCGGATTTTTAGGCGCATTCGTTGTAGGCATGTGGAAAAAGTACACCTACGGAGCCATTTTGGTCTTGCATGCAGGCTCAACTTTCGCCTCTTTTGGAAAATACATGGACCCGTTCAATAACCTTCTATTCTTCGCCTCTTGGCCAATGCTCGCAGCCTGTGTCGCACTCTTCTTACTGCGCGACTACGACACTTACAGCGTTGCCAACTAATACAAAGGGCGCCGTTATTGGCGCCCTCTTTGGTTGGGTTGATTCTTAAACGTTTGTTAGTTGCGTTCTAAATTTTGTGGTCAGAAACTTCTAAGTTCCAAGTGCCTTCCTTGCGACGTACTAATTGAACATTTACACCACTTGATTGCCAAGCTTTGCGGATATTAAAGTAATCATCTTCACTCATACCCAAACGGGTAACATTGCTGTAGGTAGAGCAACCTAAATATGCTTCAACTATTGATTCTTTGGGAATTGATAAGCAATACAGTGGACGCCCCATAATTGTTAATTGACTCCATTTTCCTGCTTCATTCACAAACTCACATGCTGAGTAACGAGATTTCTGAGAGCCATTAATACTTTTTACAACTCTCACCTCCTCTTCGTACCCCCATGTTAGATCTTTCATGAGAAATGCGTTCTTAAACAGATCGTAATTATGATGTCTGAAACACTTATATTCTGTACCTACAGACATTAGTGACTCAGCACTTGAGGTCGGGAGCATATTTTGTGGCATGGTTGATGTGTAAACTATCTCACCATATTGGGCAGGAATTACACATGAGCTTTCATCTAGCAAATTGGCCTTACTCATATCAATGCCAATAACGACACCTCTATGGTCATCACCATAATGTGACCACATCAGAGGATTTAACGGGTTGCGCGTAAGAGACAACACCCCATAATTACGACTTAGGCGCTCGCGGTGTGGATTTTTCTGTGGCTTACGACTCAATGTATCTGATTCTTCAAAACAGATAGCTGTTCCTTCAAATGGATCATTAAGGTCTTCTAAACAAGAAAAGCCTATTGAGCTATTCTTCATTACCTTCGAAGCAGACTGAAATGACATATATTTATAAAGAATCATGATTAACCTATTTCCTCGAAGCAACTAACAGCTATATTAGACAGAATAATTCTGCATTTTGTCCCTGAAACAATTCTGTCTAGTTTCCAAGACTCGCTGCACTTAGTCTAATAACTCATTTAATAACATCATCTTACCTACTTATCTTTGTATCAAACATGACGAAAAGCAGAAATTTTCCATATAGTTCCGGCAAAATGCAGAAAACTCCCCAATATGTGAGTAAACCGCAGTTCAGGCTATGAAGGTTGTATCTTGGAAGTTGTATTCTCAAACAAAAACGCCGACATGATTGTCTAATGCCGATCGTTTAAGAAGACTTGAACGATCCTGCAGTTAGCAGATAATC